>NZ_JBSFHA010000007.1:0-182092 GCF_053596855.1 Streptomyces sp. NPDC001617 | reverse complement strand
AGCCCTGCATCCGAGCCCTGCATCCGAGCCCTGCATCCGAGCCCTGCATCCGAGCCCTGCATCCGAGCCCTGCATCCGAGCCCTGCATCCGAGCCCTGCATCCGAGCCCGGAACACAGCTCTTCGGCGGGGCCGGGATCAGCTGTTCCCGGCGGCCGGTTCCAGCACGAACACCGGGATCTGCCGGTCCGTCTTCTTCTGGTAGTCGGCGTACGGCGGATATGCCGCGACCGCCCGCTCCCACCATTCGGCCTTCTCCGCGCCGGTGACCTCGCGGGCGGTCAGATCCTGCTTGACCGGGCCGTCCTGGAGCTCCACCCGCGGGTCGCCCTTGATGTTGTGGTACCAGACCGGGTGCGTGGGCGCGCCACCCTGCGAGGCGACGACGGCGTACCGGCCCTCGTGCTCGACCCGCATCAGCGGTGTCTTGCGGATCTTGCCGCTCTTGGCACCGCGGGTCGTGAGCACGATGACGGGCATACCGGTGTCCAGCAGCGTCGTCCCCTTCGTGCCGCCGGAGCTCTCGTAGAGCTCCACCTGATCGCGCACCCACTGCGTCGGGCTGGGTTCGTACTCGCCCTCAAGAGGCATGGCATCCGTCCCATCGTCGGGTCGTACGGCTTGCTGACACCGTCACTCAACACCGTCGCGTTCCGGAATCATCCATGACCGGTTCTCGCATCGTGAGCGACCAACTCCGGCCAGAATGCCCGCACCACCGATCTGGCCGAACTTCTCGTCGCCCCATAGATGCCCGGGGCATCTAATGAAGATCTGCACGACGCACTCTTCGTCTGCGAGGTCTGCCATGACGGAAACGGAACCGGTCGCCTTCCCCCAGGACCGGACCTGTCCCTACCACCCGCCGACCGCCTACGACCCCCTGCGCGCCGACCGCCCGCTGACCCGGATCACCCTCTACGACGGCCGTACGGCCTGGCTGGTGACCGGTCATGCCCTCGCCCGCGAACTCCTCGCCGACCAGCGCCTGTCCACCGACCGGGGCCACCCCGACTTCCCGGCACCCACCGAGCGGTTCGCCGCGGTGAAGAACCGGAGGGTCGCGCTGCTCGGCGTCGACGACCCCAAGCACCGCGTCCAGCGGCGGATGATGGTCCCCAGCTTCACCCTGCGCCGCGCCGTCGAACTCCGCCCGCGGATCCAGCGGATCGTGGACGGACTGCTCGACGCGATGATCGAGAAGGGGCCGCCGGCCGAGCTGGTGGGCGCCTTCGCACTGCCCGTGCCGTCGATGGTGATCTGCGCGCTGCTCGGCGTCCCCTACGCGGACCACGACTTCTTCGAGGGGCAGTCGCGCCGTCTGCTGCGCGGTCCCAAGGTCGAGGACGTACAGGACGCGCGCAACCAACTGGACGCCTACTTCGAGGAGTTGATCGACCGCAAGCTGGGGCAGGCCGAGCCCGGCGACGGCGTGCTCGACGAACTCGTCCACCACCAGCTGCGCGAGGGGGTACTGGACCGGACCGAGGCCATCTCCTTCGCGACCATCCTGCTGGTCGCCGGCCACGAGACGACCGCCAACATGATCTCGCTGGGCACCTTCACCCTGCTCCAACACCCGGAGAAACTCGCCGAGTTGCGTGCCGACCCGGAGCTGATGCCGTCCGCGGTCGAGGAGCTGATGCGCATGCTGTCCATCGCGGACGGGCTGCTGCGCAGGGCGACCGAGGACATCGAGACGAACGGCACGACCATCCGCGCGGGCGACGGAGTGGTCTTCTCCACGTCGGTCATCAACCGCGACGAGGAGGTCTACGCCGACGCCGACACCCTCGACTGGCACCGGCCGGCCCGCCACCATGTCGCCTTCGGCTTCGGCATCCACCAGTGCCTCGGCCAGAACCTGGCCCGCGCCGAACTCGACATCGCCCTGCGCACCCTCTTCGACCGTCTGCCAGGCCTCCGTCTCGCCGCTCCGTCCGACGAGATCCCCTTCAAGCCCGGCGACACCATCCAGGGGATGCTGGAACTCCCCGTGACCTGGTAAGAGGCTCGACGCCATGCACATCGACATCGACAAGGACGTCTGTATCGGCGCCGGCCAGTGCGCCCTGTCCGCCCCGAACGTGTTCACCCAGGACGACGACGGCTTCAGCGCGTTGCTGCCGGGCCGCGAGGACGGCGGCGACGACCCGATGGTCCGGGAGGCCGCTCGCGCCTGCCCGGTCGGCGCCATCACCGTGACCGACGGCTGAGACTCAGCGGACCCGCAGCAGCTGTCGAGCCGCCTCGCGCGCCTCCCGTGCGGGCTCGGCACTTCCCGAGACACCCGCGGTGACCATCGCGCCCTCCGCCAGCAGGAACAGCTGCCCGGCCAACGCGCCGGGCAGTCCCGCCTCGGCCACCAGCCCGCCGAGATACTCCCTGAACGCCCGCTTGTGCGCCCGCACTTGGGCCACCACACGCTCCGACGTGGCGCCCAGCTCACCGTAGGAATTTATCCACGCGCACCCGCGGAACCCGTCCTCGCCGAACCACTCCTCCAGCCACTCGAAGACCGCCAGGATCCGCTCCTCGGGCTCCTCCCGCCGCGCCACGAACTCGGCCAGCCGTCCGCGCCAGCGTGCGTCCCGCCGCTCCAGATACGCCTCCACCAGCTGCTCCTTCGCCGGGAAGAGCTGGTAGAGCCGTTTGAGCGAGACCCCCGACGCGCCCCGGATGTCGTCCATGCCGACCGACTGGATGCCCCGCCCGTAGAACAACTCCTCGGCGGCGTCCAGCGCCTGCTCCCGGGCGGCTGCGCTGTCCAAGACGGCCATGCGGTGAACCACCTCTCCCTTGACGCGAGAACGAGCGTTCTCCTACGGTAGCAGCCGAATGGAGAACGATCGTTCTCACCGTCCGTCCACCCGTCGCCGAGGAGGAACCATGCCCGACCGCCCGCCCCTGCCGCCCTTCACCCGTGAGACCGCCGCGCAGAAGGTGCAGGCCGCCGAGGACGCCTGGAACACCCGTGATCCGCAGAAGGTGGCGCTCGCCTACTCCGAGGACTCGGTGTGGCGCAACCGCGGCACCTTCGTCACCGGCCGCGCCGAGATCGCCGGGTTCCTGACCCGCAAGTGGGAGCGTGAGCAGGACTACGCCCTGCGCAAGGACCTGTGGGCCTTCGACGGCAACCGCATCGCCGTCCGCTTCCAGTACGAGTCCCGGGACGCCGACGGCCAGTGGTGGCGCTCCTATGGCAACGAGCTGTGGGAGTTCGACGAGCACGGCCTGATGACCCGGCGCGAGGCCAGCATCAACGACGTACCGATCGAGGAGCAGGAGCGCCGTATCCACGGGCCGCGACCGGAATCCGAGCGAGGCGAGACCTTCCCGCTCGCATAGGGTTCCGGGGTGACCGAACAGGCCGGGAAACCCTTCCTCTACGTCGTCGTCTGCGCCGCCGGTATCGCCGCGGAGGTCGGTGAGCTCATCACCGCCGCGCAGGAGCGGGACTGGGAGGTCGGCGTCATCGCGACGCCCGTCGCCATGAACGGCTTCTTCGACAGCGAGGCGGTGCGGGCACAGACCGGCCGCCCCATACGCTCCGCCTGGCGCACCCCGGGCGATCCGCGCCCCTTCCCGCCGCCGGACGCGGTCGTGGTCGCGCCCGCCACGTTCAACACGGTCAACAAGTGGGCGGCGGGCCTCGCCGACACCCTCGCCGTGGCCACCCTGTGCGAGACGTACGGTCTCGGCGTCCCGGTCGCCGTACTCCCTTGCGTGGCCGACGCGTTGGCCGCCCACCCCGCGTATCGGGACAGCCTGACACGGCTGCGCGGGATGGGCGTCCGGATCGGCGAGCCGTACTCCGGCGAGGCGGGGGAGGACGGCGTACGGCCGGAGTTCGGGTGGGAGCGGGCACTGGACCTGATCGGTGAAACCGGAGGCGGACGGGAAGGAACGTCGTAGCCTCCCCACTGGTACCCCATCCCGAAGGCAGGAGCAGCAACGATGCAGTATGTGAAGCTCGGTTCGACGGGCCTGGACGTGTCACGGATCAGTCTGGGCTGCATGACCTACGGCCTGCCCGACCGAGGTGTGCACGAGTGGACGCTCGACGAGGAGGCGTCGCGGCCGTTGATCCGGCAGGCGCTGGAGGCCGGCATCAACTTCCTCGACACGGCCAACGTGTACTCCGACGGCACCAGCGAGGAGATCGTCGGCAAGGCGCTCAGGGACTTCGCCAACCGCGACGAGGTCGTGCTGGCGACCAAGGTGCACGGCCGGACGCGGCCCGGGCCCAACGGGGCGGGCCTCTCCCGCAAGGCCATCATGACCGAGATCGACCACAGCCTGAGCCGCCTCGGCACCGACTACGTCGACCTCTACCAGATCCACCGCTTCGACCCGCACACCCCGGTCGAGGAGACCATGGAGGCCCTGCACGACCTGGTGAAGGCGGGCAAGGTCCGCTACATCGGGGCGAGTTCGATGTACGCCTGGCAGTTCTCCAAGATGCAGTACGTCGCCGAGCGGCACGGCTGGACCAGGTTCGTGTCGATGCAGAACCACTACAACCTCCTCTACCGCGAGGAGGAGCGCGAGATGCTGCCCCTCTGCGCCGACCAGGGCGTCAGCGCCCTGCCCTGGAGTCCGCTCGCCCGAGGCCGCCTCACCCGCGACTGGGGCACGGTCACCGAACGCAGCGCGGGCGACAACTTCGGCAGCCGCCTCTACCCGGACAGCGACCGCACCATCGTCGAGGCGGTCACCCGCATCGCCGCGGACCGTGGCGTCCCCCGCGCCCAGGTGGCCCTGGCCTGGCTCCTCCACCAGGACACGGTGGCGGCCCCGATCGTGGGAGCCGCCAGGCCGCGGCACATCGAGGACGCGGTGGCCGCCGTGGAACTGGAACTGAGCGACAAGGAGATCGAGGAGCTGGAGCAGCCGTACGCCCCGCACCCGATCGTCGGACACAGCTGATCAGTGGGGTCCGTGCGGTGCGAACTCCGTGCCGCACGGACCCGCTCCCTCACTCTCCGGCAGCACCACTCGCGCCCCGTTCATCGTCAGCGTGCGGTAGTGGTGCCCGATGCGTTCGGTGGAGCGCCCCACGTAGTGCCCGATGAACGACCGTCGGAAGCGATCCGCCGTCCGGTTCGGCTGCGACCCGTGCACCAGGCTGCCGTTGAAGAACAGGACATCCCCGGGTGCCATGTCGACCGGTACGGAGGCCAACCCCTCGGGCGGCGCCACGTACTCCCGCGCGAACGACACCTCCGCGTCCGCCTCCTCGGGACAGAACAGGTCCATCAGGTGCGTCCCCGGCACGACCTCCAGCCCTCCGTTGTCCCGGTCGATCACCTCGCACGCCACCCACGCCGCCACACAGGTCCCCGGCTCCACCCGCAGATAGAAGTTGTCCTGGTGCAGCGCCTGCCCCCGCGCCCCCGGCGGCTTGAAGTAGAACATGCTCTGCGCGGCCAGCACCTCCTCCCCGAGCAGCACCTCCAGCACGCTCCGCAGCCGCGCGTCCAACAGCACACCCCGCGCGACCGCGTTGATCTCGTGCGGATGCATCACCCGCGGATACCCGGCCAGCGGGTCCCCGCCCGCCCGCGGCTCGAAGTGCCCCGGCACCCGCCCCGCCGCGTGCAGCGCCGCGAACTCCCCGCACAACCGGTCGATCTCGTCGTACCCGAACAGGTCGCGCACGACGGTGAAGCCGTCCTCCCGGAACTGCCGCAGGCCGTCCTGCGTCAGGATGGAATCGTCGGTGGTGTAGATGTCCGTGGCTGTCATCCGTCCCCTCCTCGACAAGGTGTCATCTGCCCGCAAACGCTAGGCCGCCGTACCCGCAAGGAGGATGCCCGTGGATGCTGACGCATTGCCCGAGACTGCTGCGCCGCCACTCGGCCTGGTGGTGATCGGCCACTACGAACAGCCTCACGGTTACGCGATCAACCGCCCGCGCGGAGCCGAGAGTTGGCTCTTCCTGTGGACGACGGGCGGTCGTGGCCGAGTGCGCCAGGGGACGACGGAGGCAAGCGCGGGCGCCGGGGACCTCGTCGTGCTCGCGCCCGGCAAGCCGCACCACTACGCCGTCGAACCGGGCGCCCCCGCCTGGCGGTTCTGGTGGGTCCACTGTCAGGCGCGGTCCTCCTGGACGCCCTGGCTGCGCCCGTACGCGACCGGCGACGGGCTGTACGCCGTCACCCCGACGCCGGCCGCCCTGCACGGCCGGGTCGAGGGGGCCTTCCGGCGGATGCTCGCCGACGCCCGCTGGACCGGTACCGAACCGCCGCCCGCGGCCGCACCCCCGGACGGCCGCGTCGCCGTCGCGCACGGTGCCGCCGCGCGTGAACTCGCCCTGTCCTCACTGGAGGAGGTGGTCCTGCTCGGCGCCGCCACCGCGCGGCCCCCGGTGCGACAGCACGGTGTCGACGACCGGGTGGGGCGGGCCGAGGCGCTCATCGCCGCCGATCCGGGCGCCCCGCACACCGTCCGCTCGCTCGCCGCGAGTGTCTCCCTGTCGCCCTCCCGCCTCGCCCACCTGTACACCCAGCAGCTCGGCCAGTCCCCGATGCGGGCGCTGCGCGAGGCGCGGCTGCGGCACGCCGCCCGGCTGCTGGAGGGCAGTGACCTCTCCGTCGACCGGGTGGCCGCGGCCTCCGGCTTCGCCAGCCCCTTCCACTTCAACCGGGTCTTCCGCGCCCGGTATGGTGTGCCGCCCGGCACATACCGGGCCGGTGGACCAATGGTTGAGGAGTGAACCAGAGTGCCCGGCGGGCGCGGCCGAAGGCGAGAGGGAGGAGGTCGTGCAATGGTTTCGCGACGAGACGGTGTGGTTCTCGGGGATTCGTATTCCCGGACGGCTGACTTTACGTCAAAACTCCGTGCCGGGCGCGCCATGCACAAAACCGCGAGATCTCTTGTTAGGCCTCCCTGACCTGTGCAAAGGTGTGCACCGTCGGTGCACAGACAATACATTTTCCTCCTGTGCGCGCGAGGCGTCCCCCGTTCGTCCCCGAGCTCCAAAAGAGCCGTCCCAGGCGCGCGTTCGGGACGCCGAATCCTGTACGAGTGGGCCTCGTCGCTCTGACGGCGGGTCCCCATACCGCATGGTATGGACTTTATGCCGCATGGCCCCGGAAGGAATGCAGCCGTGAAAGACGTCGGCCTGTCGAATTCCCCCACGCCCGACCGCCGGTTCGAGGTGACGGACGAGCAGCTGAGCTCCGAACTCAAGAAGTGGACGGGAACGACGCCCGCGCTGCAGCCCGTCGGTGAACTTCTCGACCGGCACTGGGAAGCGGGGTTCGCGTACGCCCGGCTGTGCACCGACGGCGCACCTTCCGCGGGAATGCTGACGACCGCCGCGTTCACCCGGCTCTTCGGCGAGACCCTGCGGCAGAACGGCCCCACGTCCGCCTGGCGGCCCCAACTCCTGGTCACCGTGCGGCGTATCGCCGCGGAGTGGGACAACGACCGCCGACGTGAACACCTCCACCCCGAGCTGCGCTCCGGGGCCGACGGCGGGGACCGCATCGCGGCCCGGCTGCTGCCGCCGTCCGACCGGCGTCTGCTCTCCGGCGCGTTCCAGCGGCTGCCCCAGTCCGCCCGCTGCCTGCTGTGGCACGTGGAGGTCGAGGCCGAGCCGATCGAGATACCCGGTGGGCTCCTCGGCCTGAACGCCGAGGACGCCCGTGTCGAACTCGGGCGGGCCCGCGACCGGCTGCGTGAAGAATGCCTCCAGGTCCACCGCGAACTCGCGCCCGAGCAGGAGTGCCGCCGCTACCTGCGCATGCTCGACGTCACCTACCGGCGCGGCGGCCTCGATGTCGACCCCGACCTCGCCGCGCACCTCGCCCGCTGCAAGCACTGCAGCCACACCGCCGACCAACTCGCCCAGTTCAACCACGGACTCGGCCTCGCTCTGGCCGAGGCGGTCCTGGGCTGGGGCGCGCAACCCTACGTGGAGTCCCGGATCGCCGGTCCCGTCCAGGGCGGCACCCCCCTGCCCCCAGAAGTGCGGCCCAGGGTGATGCCGGGCGAGCCCTTCTTCGCTCCGGCCGGCGAGTCCTTCGCCGCGGCGCAGGCGGCCCCCGCACCCGGCGGCCGTACCACCTCCCGTCTCTCCGACCGCAAGGCCGCCAGACGCGCCGCGGCCCGCAGACGCAACCTCGCCGCGGCCGTCCTCACGGTGAGCGGACTGGTCGTCCTCCCGCTGGTCCTGTGGTCCGTCCTCGGCTCCGGCGACAACGCCACCACGGCCGACGGCGGCCACCCTTCCGAGACCCCCAGCCCGGGCAAGGCCACCGCGACCGGCAACCCGTCCTTCATCAGCGCCGGCGAGGCCGCGCAGGGCGACGTCCAGGGCAGGCTCCACAACCTCGACTCCGGGCTCTGTATCGCTGTCGTGGGCAAGAAGGCCGTGAAGGGCGCCGAGACCGACCTCGCCTCCTGCTCCTCGGACAACACCCAGCAGTGGCGGTACGAGACCGACGGCCGGCTGCGCAGCGTCGCGGACCCCGACCTCTGCCTCGACTCCCACCTCGGCTACTCGGTGGTCCTCGCCCCGTGCGCGAGCACCGACCAGAAGAACATCCGCTACGACTTCACGCTTCAGGGCACCCTGGTGCCGCGCTGGGACCAGGACCTGGGCCTGACCCCCGCCGCGACCGACGGCTCGGGCGCGCTGGTGGTCAAGACCCGCGACGACAGCACCGTCCAGCGCTGGGCGTTCGACACCTCGAAGGCCGACCTCCAGATGCAGGTCGTCAACTGGGACGCCGAGACCACCCCCGTCCCGACCCCCACGCCCAAGGCCACGCCCAAGGCCTCGAAGAAGCCGACCGCCACACCGACCCCGTCGGCGAAGCCGACGACCCAGGCCCCCACGCCGAGCACCTCATACCCGTCGAACGCCTACTGCTACTACAACCCGTCCTACTGCGGCTGGGGCGGCGGGGGCTGGGGCGGTGGTTACGGCGGTTACGGCGGCGGACGGCACTGACCGCCCGGCTCAGCCGATCACCTGCAGCGACAGCCACAGCGCCGCCACGGCCGACACCAGCGCGGCCGGGGTGGCGAGCAGGCCGAGCCGGGTGAACTCCCCGAGGTCCACGTCGTGTTCGTGCCGGTGCACGATCCGCCGCCACAGCAGCGTGGCCAGCGACCCGGCGTAGGTCAGGTTCGGGCCGATGTTCACCCCGAGCAGCACCGCCAGCACCGCACCCGGCCCGGCCCTGGCGGTCAGCGGCAGCAGGACCAGGACCGCGGGCAGGTTGTTGATCAGGTTCGCCAGTACGGCGGCGAGCGCGGCGATGCCGAGCAGCGCGAGCGGGCCCGAGCCGGAGGGCAGGACATGGTCGAGGGCGTCGGCGAGGCCGTTGTCGACGACCGCCCGCACCACGATTCCGAGCGCCAGCACGAACGCCAGGAACGCCGGCGCGGAGGCCCGCACCACCGACAGCGGGGTCGCCCTCCGCCGTACGAGCGCGCGGCCGGCCAGCACCAGCGCCCCCGCCGTGGCCACCCACACCGGCTCCACGCCGACCGCGGAGGCCACGGCGAACCCGGCGAGCGTGCAGCCGACGGTGACCAGCGCGAACAGGGGCAGCTCGGGTGTGTCACCGGGTTCGGGGGAGTCGGCGGTCGTGCTCAGGTCGTTCCTGAAGAAGCGCCGGAAGACCAGATACTCGGCGCCGATCGCCACGAGCCACGGCAGGGTCATCAGCGCCGCGAACCGGGTGAAGCTCAGCCCGCTGGTCTCGAACGCCAGCAGGTTCGTCAGGTTGGAGACGGGCAGCAGCAGCGAGGCCGTGTTCGACAGATGGGCGCAGGCATAGAGCTGCGGCCTGGCGCGGACGCCCGCGCGGGCGGCGGTGGCGAACACCACCGGCGTCAGCAGTACCACCGTGGCATCCAGGCTGAGCACGGCCGTGATCGCCGAGGCCAGTACGAAGACCGCTGTGAGCAGCCGCACCGGCGACCCCGCCGCCCGGCGCGCCATCCACGCCCCGCATGCCTGGAAGAGCCCGTCGACGTCGCAGAAGTGGGCCAGCACCAGCACGGCCGCGAGAAACCCCACGACCGGCCCGAGCCGCGCCGCCTCCTCTCGGGCGTGGTCCAGTGAGATCGCCCCGGTGGCGATCACGATCCCCGCGGCCGGGACGGCCAGTACCGCCTCCGGCAGGCCCTTCGGGCGCAGTACCGCGAAGGCGAGGACGGCGACGAGCAGGACGGCGGACAGCGACTCGGCGAGCGGGGTGTTCAGGGCGGGGTCCTTCGGGGCGGAGCGGCGCGGGATCGCTCAATGAAAACAGGCCGGGGCAAGCAGCCCGTCGGGGCCCTGCCGCTCAGGCGCCGGTGCCGGGGCTGAACACCGTCAGGAACGCCGAGGAGGCGTTCCCGGACACGGGTACCTGACCGCCCGTCCACGACACCTTGAGGGAGTCCCGCTCGTCCGGCGGGGTCACGAGGAGCGCCGCCGGGGTGGCCGGGTGGGCTCCGCTGACCGCCGGGTTCGAGAACGTCAGCCCCGCCCAGGCGCTCTTGCCCGGCGCCAGCGTCACCGTCGTCGCCGTGCTGCCCGACTCGCGCCTGGGATCCGGCCCCAGCTGCTTGCCCGACGCGTCCACGAACGCGGCACCGGGGTAGCCGCGCACCGTGCAGGTACGCGACGACGCGTTGGTCAGCACGATCGGGAAGTTCTCCTGCCCGGCTCCGGGGTTGTTGCGCCCGACGGTCGCCCGCAGCTCGGAGGTGTGACACCGGCTCGACCCACCGGCGGCCGACGAGCCGCCCGAGGACGGGCTGCTGCCCGTACCCCCGCCCGAAGTGCCGCCCGAGGCGGAGGTGGACGCGGGAGCCGACGCCGACGCCGAGTCGCTCGTACCGCCGTCCGTGGCGGGCGCGGCCGTGCCCGACAGGGTCGACGGAGAGCTCGCGGAGCCGCCGCTGCTCCCGCACGCGGTCAGCAGACCCAGCACCGCGACCGAGCTCGCGAGCAGGACCGCGCGGTGGACGGAGGGGGACTTGTTCGCCATGTTTCTCAACACTCCCGGAGTTTCCACGCACCCGCCATGGCGCGTGCGTACGGCGCTCTGTGCCCCGTCATGGATGTCCGATGCACGTGAGCACCAAAAAGTTCGGAAGTGCTTCGGGTCAGTTTCCGAGGCGTACGGAGGCGAGGACACGGTCGGCCGAGGACGCGCCGTGTTCCCGGATCTGCACGTACACCCGTGGCTTCCCGGCGCCCTTCGCGGGCGTGAGCGCGGCCTCGGTGACGGAACCGCCCGGGCAGTCGCTCCAGGTGCGGATTCTGCCGTGCCAGACCGTGCCGGTGTAGGCGCGGCTGCCGTCGTAGCGGCAGCCGGGGTGGCTCAGCGTGTTCAGCGCGGCCGTGAGGTCGCCCTGCTCGGTCCGGCCCACGAAGACCCCGTTCACGTCCGCCGTCAGGTCCTGCCACTTCGCCAGGTCGTCCGCGACGACGAAGCCCGGCCGGCGCCCGGCGGGCAGGCCCAGCGCCCCCGGATCCCAGCCCGAGTCGCGCAGCTGGCGGTCCCAGGCGCGGGGGACCTCGGCCGTGATCCGGCCTGTGGTGTCCGCGACCCGCACGTCGGGGGGCGGTGCGGAGCGGTCCGTCAGCGCCAGGGGCACGGTCACGGCCGCGATCACCGCGAGGGCGGCCGACAGGACGAGGGCCTTTCGGTGCGGTCGGCGCCGGTAGCCGGGCGCGGCGAGGCGCTCCAGTTCCTCGGCGAGGGACTGTGCGCTGGGCCAGCGCCGCCTGCGGTCCGGTTCCAGGGCTCGCATCAGGGCCTGCCGGACCGCCGGGTCCAGCCCAGGACGCAGCCGGTCGGGCCGTACCACCCTGCCGGGCTCGCCCGGCACCGCACCGGTGACCAGGTGATAGCCGACCGCCCCCAGGCTGTACACGTCGGCCCGCGCGTCGATCCCCGCCCCGGCCTCGGCCTGCTCCGGCGGCCGGTAGCCCGCCGATCCCGCGGCCTGGGTGAGCCCGGACGCCTGCGCCAGGCTCTTGGCCAGCCCCAGGTCGGCCAGCAGCACGCGGGAGCCGCCGCCGGGGGAGGAGCACAGCAGCACATTGGTCGGCTTGATGTCCCGGTGCACGATCCCCGCCTCGTGCAGCGCGGCCGCGCCCCGGGCCGCCGACACCGTCAGCCGAAGCGCCTCGGGCACGGGCAGCGGACCGGCGGCGAGCAGGTCCGCGAGGGTGCCCCCGTCGGCGTACTCCATCACGAAGTACGGTCTCCCGTCCGGCAGTTCACCGATGTCGAAGACCTGTACCACCCGCTGCGAACCGGCCCGGCGCAGCATCCGCGCCTCGGCCAGGAAGCGCTCGCGGACGTCGAGCCGGTGGGACCAGTTGTCGGCGAGGACCTTGACCGCGACCGGCGCCGCCAGCTCGTCGTCGTGTGCGAGCCAGACCGTGCCGAACGCGCCCGAGCCCAGGCGCCGTTCCAGGCGGTAGCGCCCGATCCGCTCGACGGAGTGCATACGACTATCATGCCTGGCCGTGGATCGATCCCGAGCAGAGCACCTGGTCGCGCCCACCGAGGACCTCGCCCGCAGCGCGGCGGCGGGGGACCGGGCGGCGCTGGAGGAGCTGCTCCGAGCGATCGGACCCGAGGTCGTCCGGCGCTGCGGACGGTTCCTGCCCTGCCGGGAGGACGCCGAGGAGGCGGCCCAGGACGTCCTGCTCCAACTCGCCCGGAAGATCGGCACGTTCGAGGGGCGCAGCCGCTTCAGCACCTGGCTGCACACCGTCGTCGCCAACTGCTGCCGGCAGAAGTACCGCGAGCTCAGACGCCGGGCCGCCGAGCAGCCCGCCCCGATCGACGACGACCACCGGGCCGACCCGCGCACCACCAGCGTCATCGCAGGCTCCCGGCTCGACCTGCTGGAGGCCCTGGACCGGCTGGAGCGCGAACATCCCCAGCTGGTAGAGCCGTTGGTGTATCGCGACATCTGCCAACTGGAGTACGCGGAGGCCGCCGAACGGGCCGGGATTGCGCTGGGCACCTTCAAGTCACGGCTGCACGAGGCGCGCCGCCAGGTCAGGCCCTGGCTCGCGGACAGGTCCTGAGCAGTCGGTCCGCCGTTCCCCGCTCAGTCCTCGCCGAGCAGGTCGATCTCCGCCCAGATGGTCTTGCCGTCCGCCGTGTGCCGACTGCCCCAGCGCTGGGTGAGCTGCGCGACCAGGAGCAGTCCCCGGCCGCCCTCGTCCCAGGTCTTGGCGCGGCGCAGATGCGGTGCCGTATGGCTGGTGTCGGAGACCTCGCAGATCAGTGTGGCCGCGTCGTGGATCAGCCGCAGCCGGATCGGGTGGGCGCCGTACCGGATCGCGTTGGTGACCAGCTCGCTCACCACCAGCTCGGCGGTGAACGCGGCCTCCAGCAGCCTCCAGGCGTCCAGCTGGGCGACGACCTGCTTGCGGATCGGCGCGACCAGCGCCGGATCGGCCGGGATGTGCCAGGTCGCGACCCGCGAGGCGGGCAGGCCGCGGGTGCGGGCCAGCAGCAGCGCCACGTCGTCCAGGGCACCGCCCGGCGGCAGCAGGGCGTGCAGGACGCGGTCACAGGTCTCGTCCAGTGAGTCGGAGTACGTCGCGAGCGCCTCGCACAGCAGCTCGTGACTGGCGTCCACGTCCCGCTCTCGGGTCTCGATCAGGCCGTCCGTGTAGAACGACAGCACGCTGCCCTCGCGCAGCTCCAGCTCGGCCGACTCGAACGGTAGCCCGCCCAGCCCCAGCGGGGGACCGGCGGGCAGCTCCACCTGCTGGGGCGCGCCTCCGGGCGGGACCACCACCGGCGGCGGATGCCCGGCGCGGGCCAGCGTGCAGCGCCGCGACACCGGGTCGTACACCGCGTACAGGCAGGTCGCGCCGACCTCGCCGGGTCTGCCGTCGTTGCCGGCCTCCGCCGACAGCCGTACCACCAGGTCGTCCAGGTGGGTGAGGAGCTCGTCCGGGGCCAGGTCTATGTCGGCGAGGGTGCGTACGGCGGTGCGCAGCCGGCCCATGGTGGCCGAGGCCTGGATGCCGTGGCCGACCACGTCCCCGACGACCATCGCGACCCGCATCCCCGACAGCGGGATCACATCGAACCAGTCGCCGCCCACCCCGGCGCGCGCCGCCGGCAGATAGCGCGAGGCGGCGTCCACGGCGGCGGTGCGCGGCAGCGAGCGGGGGAGCAGGCTGCGCTGCAGAGCCAGGGCGGTCTCGCGCTCGCGGGAGAAGCGGCGGGCGTTGTCGATGCAGACGGCGGCCCGGGCGGTGACCTCCTCGGCCAGCAGCACGTCGTCCGGCGAGAACGGGTCCGGCCGCCGGAACCGGGTCAGGACCGCGACCCCCAGGGTCAGCCCGCGGGCCTGGATCGGCACGGACATCGTGGAGTGGATGCCGTACTCCTTGACCCGCTCGGCACGCGCCTTGTGCCAGCTCAGCCACTGGTCGAGGGCGCCCGAGGAGATCGACGCGACGATCGTGCGGCCCGCCAGCAGGGAGTCGGCCTGGGGCGAGCCCGAGGGGTACTCCTCCAGCTGCCCGGGCTTGAGGACGGCCTCGGGCGTGCCCGGATTGACGGAGAGGTGCGCGGCGCGGCGCAGGCCGATCGGGGCGGTCAGCCGCAGCGGGGGCTCGCCGCCGTGCTCCTGGAGGTCCAGCAGGTCGACGCTGACCAGGTCGGCCAGCGCGGGCACGAAGACGTCCGCGAGCTCCTGCGCCGTACGGGTGACGTCGAGGGTGGAGCCGATGCGCACGCTCGCCTCGTTGACCAGCTGCAGCCGCTCCCGGGCGAGGTAGTTGTCGGCGAAGTCGTGCGCGGCCAGACACACGCCCCGCACCCGCCCCTCGGCGTCGGTGACCGGTGCCATCCGGGCCAGCCACGCGTGCGCGTTGTCCTCGCCGCCGGTGCGCATGTACGTCTGGACGTCCAGCGGGCGCCCCGAGGTGAGCACCCGCACCATGTGCGCCTCGAGCTCCTCGCTCTGCGGCTTCCCGCCGATCTCGGACAGGCGCAGCCCCCGCAGGTGCTCCTCGGGCAGCCCGATCACCTTCGCCATGGCGTCGTTGACCCGTCTCAGCCGCAGCCGTTCGTCGTACACGGCGATGGCACAGGGAGACTGGGCGAGCACCGCCGTGACCAGCGGGTCGTCGGGGGAGTGCGGGGCGCTGCCGTCCAGCGGGCTGAACAGGAGCCACCGGGCGGCGCCGGCGTCTTGTGCCGGCTGGTGATGGGCGAGCAGCCAGACGGACATCTCGCGGCCCTCGCGGTGACGCAGCGCAAGGGTGCCGTCCCAGCGGGGCCCGACGGGCGCGAGGACCTCCCGGTCGACCAGCAGGTTGCGGGCCGGGGTGCCCAGGACCTCTGCGGCCGGCCAGCCCAGCAGCCGCTCCGCGCCCGCGTTCCAGTCGACCAGTGTGCCGGAGTCGTCGACGACGGCCCGAGCCGTCTCGGCATCGTCGAACGGATACTCCGGGCTCATCGGCGCCACTCCATCGCGAACACTCAGAGTGAACTGTGGGTCACTTCCGTTCCAGACTAGTCCGTCGTCCTTCCGCGCGGACGGGAACCCCTCGGGCAGGGGACGGGAGGGTCAAGGGGGATTTCCGGCCGTTGTGACCCGTGGGGCAGAACGGCGCCCCCGCACCCTTGACGGGCTTGTGTGGCTCACCGTCAGAATCTGTGTGTTAGCGATCAGTTGTGAGTACTTCTGGGCCCTGATGAGGGAGAGCCGCCATGACGGTCACTCGCAGATCGGTTTTGATCGCGTCCACCGCCGCGCCTGCGGCCGGGGCGCTCCTCGCCACCCCGGCGGCATGGGCCGCCGAGGCCGCCGGGAGCACGTCCGGCCGCCGCACGGTGGCCCTGCGGGACGGCTGGCGCTTCGCGCTGGTCAACCCGGGCGGGATCACCGATCCGACCGGCGCGTACGCGAACGCCCCCGACCCCGGCTACGACGACTCGGCCTGGCGCGAGGTCGCGGTCCCGCACGACTGGAGCATCGAGCAGACCCCCACCACCGAGAACGGCACCACCAGCGGCACCGGCTTCTTCCCCGGCGGCCTCGGCTGGTACCGCCTTGCCTTCACCCTGCCGCCGGACCTCGCCGGGAAGCGGATCTCGGTGGAGTTCGACGGCGTCTACATGGACTCGTACGTCTACTGCAACGGCACCGAGGTCGGCCATCACCCCTACGGCTACACCGGCTTCGCCTTCGACCTGACCGACCTCGTGCACACCGACGGCACGACCGGGAACGTGATCGCGGTCAAGGTCCAGAACCAGCTCCCGAGCAGCCGCTGGTACTCGGGCAGCGGCATCTACCGCGAGGCCCGTCTGGTGATCACCGAGCCGGTGCACGTGGAGCGCTGGGGTACGTACGTCACCACCCCGGACATCACCACGAAGCGGGCCGTCGTACGCGTGCGGACCTCCGTGGTGAACGAGTCGGGTGCCGTGAGCGAGGTCGAGGTCCGGTCGAAGGTCAGGGACCCGGACGGCCGTCCGGTGGCCCGCGCGGCCACCACGGTCACCGTCACCGACACCACGGCCGAGACCCACGAACTCACCGTATCCGAGCCCAGGTTGTGGGGGTTCGAGACCCCGGACCACCGCTACACCCTGGAGACCGAACTCCGGGTCGGCGGCAGGACCGTCGACACCCACCGCACCCCCTTCGGCATCCGCACCTACCGGTTCGACCCCGACGAGGGCTTCTCCCTCAGCGGCACCCACCACAAGATCAAGGGTGTCGACCTCCACCACGACCAGGGCGCCCTCGGCTCGGCGATCAACATCGACGCGGTCCGCAGACAGATGACCATCATGAAGTCGATGGGCGTCAACGCCTTCCGCACCTCCCACAACCCGCCCTCGCCGCAGATGATCGAGGTCTGCGAGGAGCTGGGCATCGTGATGATGGTGGAGGCCTTCGACTGCTGGAGGACCGGCAAGACGAAGTACGACTACGGGCGCTTCTTCGACGAGTGGTGCGAGAAGGACGCCACCGAGATGGTCCTCGCCGCCCGCAACTCGCCCGCCGTGGTGCTGTGGTCCATCGGCAACGAGATCACCGACTCCACCACGACCGCCGGTCTCGCCATGGCCGACCGGATCATCGGCGCCATCAGGGCCGCGGACGACACCCGGCCGGTCGTGATCGGCTCGAACAAGTACCACGGCGTGCCCGCCACCGGTTCCCCGGCCGACCTGATGCTGGCCAAGCTGGACGGCCTCGGCCTCAACTACAACACCGCCAAGTCGGTCGACGCACTGCACGCGAAGTACCCCAAGCTGTTCCTCTTCGAATCCGAGTCCTCGTCGGAGACCTCGACGCGCGGCTACTACCAGGAGCCCGAGCACCTCAACACGGGCGAGAACCACACGCCCGGCAGGCGAGAGGTCTCCTCCTACGACAACAACCTCTCCTCCTGGACCATGAGCGGCGAGTACGGCCACAAGAAGGACCGGGACCGGAAGTGGTTCGCGGGACAGTTCCTGTGGTCCGGCATCGACTACATCGGGGAGCCGACCCCGTACAACGTCTTCCCGGTCAAGGCGTCCTTCTTCGGCGCGGTCGACACGGCCGGCTTCCCGAAGGACATGTACCACCTGTTCCGCAGCCAGTGGGTGAGCGAACCCATGGTCCATCTGCTGCCCATGAGCTGGAACCATCAGGACGGGGACACCGTCGAGGTCTGGGCCTACTCCAATGTGGAGACCGTCGAACTCCTCCTCAACGGAAAGTCCCTCGGCACCCGCTCTTTCGACACCAAGAAGACCACCGACGGCCGCGGCTACCTGGAGACCACCGAGGCGACCGGCGACGACAAGACCTTCACCGACGGCCCCTACCCGGGCAGTTACACCAGCCCCAACGGCAGTGCGGGCAAACTCCACCTGATCTGGAAAGTGCCGTACGTGCCGGGCGAGTTGAAGGCCGTGGCCAGGAAGGACGGCAAGGCGGTCGCCACCGACGTGCTGCGGACCGCGGGTGAGGCGCATGCCGTACGGCTCTCCGCCGACCGCAAGTCCCTTGCCGCGGACGGGCGTTCACTGGTCTTCGTGACCGCCGAGGTCGTCGACGCGCACGGCGTGGTCGTGCCCGACGCCGAGGACCTGATCACCTTCGACGTGAAGGGCGGCTCTCTCGCCGGACTCGACAACGGCCGCGAGGAGAGCGCCGAGCGCTACCAGGCCAGCACCCGGACCGCCTTCCACGGCAAAGCGCTCGCGATCGTCCGCTCCGGCACCAAGGCGGGCAACCTGAAGGTGACCGCACGCGCGGAAGGGCTGCGGACGGGTGCGGCGACGGTGCGCGCCACGCCCGCCCGCGCGGCCGCGGCGACTCCGGCTGCCGACTTCGAGCCCGACTACCCGGCCGCCCCGAACCACCCCTACGCGGACGCCGGTTACTCGGGCCGCTCCGACACCCTCCCCGCCGCGATGCTCGACGGCGACGCGACCACCGGCTGGTCCAACGCGTTCTCCAAATCGGCCACGGCCCTGCTGCCCGCCTTCAGCGGGGCCCGCGAGAAGGACTGGGTCTCCGTGGACTTCGGGAGGTCCCGGAGCTTCGGCCGGGCGGAGGTCTCCTTCACCGTGGACGCGACGCACAGCCTGCCGGCGTCGGTCGAGGTGGCGGTGTGGGACGGGCACGAGTATGTACCGGCCACGGGCGTCGTGGTCGACTGGGCGACCGCCTCCGACGCGCCGACCGTCGTCACCTTCGACGCGGTGAGTGGCTCGAAGCTGCGGCTCACGCTGACCAGCAGCCATCCCGGCCAGGCGGTCGGCGCGGTGCGGATCAGCAAGCTGGAGGTACCGGCCGGCTGACAGGCATGGACCTGTGGGACTCGGGCCGGTTGCCCATGCCCAGAACTTGTCGATGACTTGACGATTCGTTCCATGAGCGTTCAGTCAGCCGTCCGTGTCTGGGATGTGTGTCGTCCCTAGGGTCCCTTGGGGTTTCGGAAGAAGGGACACATGGACGCACTCCACGCGGTGCGGGCTCGCGGGATCACCAAGTCCTTTAGCGAGGTCGTGGCACTCGACGGCGTCGACCTCGACGTGACGCAGGGTCAGATCCACGGCCTGGTCGGACCGAACGGTGCCGGCAAGACGACGCTGCTCGGGCTCCTGCTGGGCCTCGCCGTCGCCGACGGCGGCCGACTCGAGATCCTCGGGCGGCCGGTCGAGCGGGTGCTCGCCGTACCCGACGGCGTCGCCGGATTCGTGGACGGACCCGGGCTCTATCCCTCGCTCACCGCCCGTCAGAACCTCGCCGCGCTGGCCCGACTGCGCGGCCACGACGCGCGCACGGCGGGGATCGACGAGGTGCTCGACCAGGTCGGACTCACCGACGTCGCCGACGACCGGGCCCGCGGCTTCTCCCTCGGCATGCGCCAACGGCTCGGACTCGCCGCGGCCCTGCTGGTCAAGCCCCGGCTGCTCGTGCTCGACGAACCGTCCAACGGACTCGACCCGGCGGGCAAGAGGCATGTGCACGGGGTCCTGCACCGGCTCGCCGCGGACGGCACGAGCGTCGTGGTCTCCAGCCACCGTATGGACGACGTCGAGGCGCTGTGCTCCGAGGTCACCATCCTCGCCACCGGACGGGTCGTCTTCTCCGGTCCGCTCACCAAGCTGGCCGCCGAGAACCGCGAACTCGACTACCGGGTGCGCACGTCCGACCCGGTCGCCGCGCGTCGGCTGGCCGCCGACACGACCGGCATCCGGCTCGTCGACGACGCCGGAACACGGCAGGACGCAGAGGTGCTCGTCGTACGCGCGCTGGTACCGGCCCTCGACGAACTCGTGGCCGGGATCGTGCGGTCGGGCGTCGCGGTGCGCGAACTCGCCCCCGTGGTGTCGCCGTTGGAGGCGGCCTTCCTCGCCCTCACCGACCAGCAGGAGGCCGGCCGATGACCGCGACCGACACCGGGCAGCGGGAAGTGACCGTCGCCGCCGTCGCCCGCCGGGCCCCTCTCGTGCGCGGCTACCGCTTCGAGCTGGTCAAGCTGGTGTCCCAGTGGAGGATCCGGCTGCTGGTCCTGGCCTGCTGGATCGCGCCGGCGCTCTTCGTGGCCGCGGTGAGCCGGCAGAGCACGCTTCCGAGTGACACCCTCTTCGGCCGCTGGATGCACGCCACCGGGTGGGCCGGACCGCTGGTGATGCTCGGTTTCGCGGGCACCTGGGCCCTCCCGCTGCTGACCTCGCTGGTCGCCGGTGACGTCTTCGCCGCCGAGGACCGGCTCGGCACCTGGCGCCATCTGCTGGTGGCGGTCCGCTCGCCCCGCCGGATCTTCGTGGCGAAGTCGCTGGCCAGCCTCACCGTCATCCTGGTGCTCGTGGCCGGGCTGGCCTGCTCCAGCGCCGTCGGCGGCCTCGCGTCGGTCGGCAACCAGCCGCTCGTCGGCCTGGACGGCCGTCTGCTGGCGCCCGGTGACGCTGCCGGCCGGGTCCTGCTCGCCTGGATCTGTGCCCTCGCCCCGACCCTGGCCCTCGCCGCCATCGGACTGCTCGGGTCCGTCGCGTTGGGCCGGTCCTCGATGGGCCTGCTGCTGCCCCCGCTCGTCGCGCTCGGCATGCAGGTCGCCCAGATGCTGCCGCTGCCCGTCGCCGTACGCCTGGCCCTGCCCGGCTACGCCTTCATCGCCTGGAACGGCCTGTTCACCAGCCCGGGGCAGCTCGGCCCGCTCCTGATCGGCATCGCGGTCAGCCTGGTGTGGGCCGTGCTCGCCACCGCGTTGGCCTATCTGCTGTTCGTACGACGGGACTTCACGAACCCGGCCTACGACGGTTCCGGGCGCCGCGCGATCACCGTCGGAGCGCTGCCGTTGGCCGCGCTGGCCGCCCTCACCGTCGCGGTGATCGCCGTCGCGACTCCGTCCATGGGCTCCGGCATCAAGCAGGACAAGGTCCAGCACTCCCTGGCCACGGCCTTCGCCCACCTCTACCGCCTGCAGACCCGGCAACTCCACCGCCCCGCGGTCACCGAGGCACAGCTGCGGACCACGGCGGCGTGCAGCAAGAGCGACGGCCAGGGCGCCCAGGAGGGGGCGGGCAACGACTGGCGGTGCGTCGTCACCTGGCATCTGCCCGGCATCGCGGTGGCCGGGCAGGCCATCTATCAGCTCGACGTCGGCTCGGACGGGCGGTTCGTGGCCGACGGCGACGGACCGAAGGAAGTCAACGGCTACTTCCTGGTGCGGACTTCGACCGGGGACGCCCCGAACCCCCTGTGGCAGTTCGACGGCAACGTCGAGCTGCTCGACACCACCTCGAAGGGATAGCTCCATGCAGGTAATACGGCAGCGCCGGGTGAACGAGAAGGAGCAGGTCAACCTTTTCGGCAGACGCGTCGGCCGCCGCGCCCTGCTGGTCACGGCGGGCATCGCGGTCGCCCTCGGCGTCACGGGCACCGCGGTCGCCTCGACCTGGCAGTTCGGCACCCAGCAGGTCGCCCAGGAGACCGCCCGTGGGCAGGTCCTCCCCAGCGACCAGTACATCAAGCCGTACGGCAGCCGGACCGTGATCAACGACGGCAAGATCATGTCCTCGACGGTCAGCCCGGACGGCAGCCACCTCGCGGCCTCGGCCGCCGACGGCGACGCGGCGCTGGTGATCATGGACCTCGCGACCGGACAGGTGAAGCAGAAGGTCGGCACCAACGCGGCGGACGACCTGCGCATCAAGAGCGCCTCCGTCGGCCAGGAGGGCCCGACGTACTCGCCCGACGGCACGCAACTGTGGCTCGGCCAGACCGACGGCTACACCAAGTTCACCGTGGGCGCGGACGGCACCCTGTCCAACCCGGTGACCGTCTCCCTCCCGGCCGACGGCACCAAGCACGCGCTCGTGGGTGCTGCGGTGTTCTCGGCCGACGGCTCCACCGTGTACTCCGCGGTCAACGGCCAGAACCGGGTGGTCGCCATCGACGCGGCGACCGGAACCGTCCAGCGGAGCTGGGTGGTCGGCACCGCCCCCCGGGGCATCGCCCTGGTCGGCGACAAGCTGTACGTCAGCAACGAGGGCGGCCGCCCGGCCAAGGCCGGCGACACCACCATGAACTCCTACGGCACCGACGTCCCGGCCGACCCGGACACCGGCGCCGCCACCAGCGGCACGGTCAGCGTCATCGACACGGCGGACCCCTCGGCCGCCGTCGGCAGCATCGACGTCGGCCTGCACCCGACCGCCGTGTACGCCAAGAAGGGCGCGGTGTTCGTCACCAACACCGCCGACAACACCGTGTCGGTCATCAGCACCGCCCACGACAAGGTCGTCCAGACCATCGCCACCCAGCCGTGGCCCGAGGCCTCGGTCGGCTACGAGCCCGACGCGGTGACGCTTACCGACGACAACCGCCTGCTGGTGACGCTCGGCCGCGCCAACGCCGTCGCCGTCTACCGCTACACCTCCCCGCAGCAGCCGGCCCGCTACATCGGCATGCTCCCCACGGACTACTTCCCCTCACAGATCACGACCGTCGGCAAGAACGTGGTCGTCTCCAACACCCGTGGCATCGACGCCCGCCGCCCCACCACCGCAGCCGGCCACAACACCCACGACACGACGTCGAGCCTGACGCAGTTCACGCTGCCTGACGACGGCGTCATCAGGTCCCAGACGGCCAAGGTCTTCCAGCAGAACGGCTGGACGCCCGGCTCGGTCACCACGGCCAAGGCCAAGGGCCACGCGCCGGCGCTGCCGGTCCCGCTGCGGCTCGGCGACCCGTCGACGATCAAGCACGTCTTCCTGCTCGTCAAGGAGAACCGCACCTACGACCAGGTCTACGGCGATCTGCCCCAGGGCGACGGCGACCCGTCGGTCACCACCTTCGGCGAGAACGTGACACCCAACCAGCACGCGCTGGCCGAGCAGTTCGGGCTCTACGACAACTTCTACGACGTCGGCACGAACTCCGCCGAGGGCCACAACTGGCTGATGCAGTCCGACAACCCGGAGTACACCGAGTCCTCGGCCGGTGAGTACCAGCGCAGCTACGACACCGAGAACGACGTGCTCGGCCACCAGAAGACGGGCTTCATCTGGACCGGAGCACAGGCAGCCGGCAAGTCGGTCAAGGACTTCGGCGAGTTCCAGTCCTTCGAGAGCAAGCCGGCCGGCGCGACCTGGCAGAACCTGTACTGCGACAGCAAGAACATGGCCGCGACCGGGGCGCAGACCCAGTACCCCATCCAGACCGGCTCGGCGATCCCCTCGCTCAACAAGGTGTCGGTGCAGGGCTTCCCGATGTTCGACCTCGATGTGCCGGACATCTACAAGGAACAG
Organism: Streptomyces sp. NPDC001617; assembly: GCF_053596855.1. NCBI lineage: Bacteria > Bacillati > Actinomycetota > Actinomycetes > Kitasatosporales > Streptomycetaceae > Streptomyces > Streptomyces sp. NPDC001617. Next base: position 158,820 of record NZ_JBSFHA010000007.1, on the reverse strand, counting down.
ATCTGGCAGCAGGACTTCGAGAAGAACGGCCCGGCGAACCTGAACATGTTCTGGTTCTCCAACGACCACACCGGCGGCCCGGCGAACGCGGCCGCCGAGGTCGCCGACAACGACCTCGCGGTCGGCCGGATGGTCGACGAGATCTCGCACAGCAAGTACTGGAAGGACTCGGCGATCTTCGTCGTCGAGGACGACTCCCAGAACGGCCTCGACCACATCGACGGCCACCGTGCCCCGGTCCAGATCATCAGCCCGTACGCCCAGCACGGCACCGTGGACAACCACTACTACTCGCAGATCACGATGGTCCGCACCATCGAGCAGATCCTCGGGGTCCACCCGATGAACCAGCTCGACAGCGCGGCCACGCCGATGTACGGGGCGTTCTCCCTGAAGCCGGACGACGCACCGTTCACGGCGCAGCCCAACCGCACCTCGCTGACCCTCGGCGTGAGCCCGCAGCCCTCCTGCGGCTCGGACACCCCGGCGCCGCAGGACAAGAAGGCAGCGGCGGCGCCGACGTCCACCGCGGTCCCGGAGGCCCAGCAGGACCTCGCGGCGGAGTGGAAGGCCTGGGCCTCGCACCAGCGGCTCACGGGCCCGCACGCGGTGCCCGACTACGCCAACCCCGAGCAGATGAACCGCTACACCTGGTACCAGACGCACAACTTCACCAAGCCGTACCCCGGCGACAAGAAGGTGTACGCGCCGGGCGACGTACCCGGCGCCTACCTCCCGTCGCCGGACTCCGACGGCTGACCTGACCTGATCGCACAAGGGTCCCCGGTCGGCGTCGCTGCCCGCCGGGGGCCCTTTCTGTGCGAACCGTTGACGGAATGTCATGTCTCGAACAGCATGGCCTGCGTCCGCATCTGGGAGCGCTCCCATCGCAAGCGCCACACTGTCGTGCGCCCCCACCTCCTAGAGGAGCCCAGACGTGAACCGACGCAGAACCACCCTGCTCGCCCTGCTGGCCCTCCTGTCGGCCGGCCTCACCGCGCTGCCCGCGGGTTCGGCCGCCGCCGACGAGGTCGAGCAGCTCAGGAACGGCACCTTCGACACCACCACCGCCCCCTGGTGGACGACCAGCAACGTCACCGCGGGCCTGACGGACGGACAGCTCTGCGCGGAGGTGCCGGGCGGCACCACCAACCGGTGGGACGCGGCCGTCGGCCAGAACGACGTCACCCTGGTGAAGGGGGAGTCGTACAGGTTCAGCTTCAAGGCGTCCGGTTCGCCCGAGGGACATGTGGTGCGGGCGGTCGTCGGGCTCCAAGTCTCGCCGTACGACACCTACTTCGAGGTGAGCCCGCAGCTCAGCGTCTCCGGGGACACCTACTCGTACACCTTCACCTCGCCCGTCGACACCACCCAGGGCCAGGTCGCCTTCCAGGCCGGTGGGAGCGCGGACGCCTGGAAGTTCTGCATGGACGACGCCTCGCTGCTGGGCGGTGTGCCGCCCGAGGTCTACGAGCCGGACACCGGCCCACGGGTGCGCGTGAACCAGGTCGCCTATCTGCCCTCCGGCCCGAAGAACGCCACTCTGGTCACCGACGCCACCACCAAGGTGCCCTGGCAGCTGCGGAATTCGGACGGCACGACGGTGGCTCACGGCTGGACCGTGCCGCGTGGGGTCGACGTCTCCTCCGGGCAGAACGTCCACTCGATCGACTTCGGCGGCTATCGCAGGCCGGGCAAGGGCTTCACGCTGGTGGCCGACGGGGAGACCAGCCGCCCGTTCGACATCGGCACGGGAGACTACGAGCAGCTGCGGCTCGACTCGCTCAAGTACTACTACACGCAGCGCAGCGGCATCGCGATCCGCGACGACCTGCGTCCTGGGTACGGCCGCGCCGCCGGACATCTCGACGTGGCCCCGAACCAGGGCGATGGCGACGTCCCGTGCCAGCCGGGCGTCTGCGACTACAGCCTCGACGTCACCGGCGGCTGGTACGACGCGGGAGACCACGGCAAGTACGTCGTCAACGGGGGCATCGCCACGTGGGAGCTGCTGAGCACCTACGAGCGCGAACTGCTCGCCCGTACGGGGGAGTCGGAGAAGCTGCGCGACGGCACGCTGGCCATCCCGGAGAGCGGCAACAAGGTGCCCGACATCCTCGACGAGGCCCGCTGGGAGCTGGAGTTCCTGCTGAAGATGCAGGTGCCCGACGGGCAGCCGCTGGCCGGCATGGCCCATCACAAGATCCACGACGCCCAGTGGACCGGCCTGCCGCTGCTGCCCAGCGACGACCCGCAGAAGCGCGAACTGCACCCGCCGTCCACCCAGGCCACCCTCAACCTGGCCGCGACGGCGGCCCAGGCGGCCCGTCTCTACCGCCCCTACGACCACGCCTTCGCCGCCAAGGCCCTCACGGCCGCCCGCAAGGCCTGGTCCGCGGCGCTCGCCCATCCCACCCTGTACGCCTCGTCCGCCGACGGCACCGGAGGGGGCACCTACGACGACACCAACGCGACCGACGAGTTCTACTGGGCGGCGGCGGAGCTGTATCTCACCACGGGGGAGAAGCAGTTCGCGGACTACGTCCTGGGTTCCCCGGTGAACACGGCCGACATCTTCGGCCCCCTCGGCTTCGACTGGGGGCGGACGGCAGCGGCGGGCCGGCTCGATCTCGCGACCGTGCCCAGCAGACTCCCCGGCCGCGACACGATCCGCCAGTCCGTCGTCAAGGGCGCCGACCGCTACCTGGCCACGCTGACCTCACAGCCGTACGGCATGCCGTACGCGCCCGTCGACAACGTCTACGACTGGGGCTCCAACCACCAGATCCTCAACAACGGGGTCGTCCTGGCGACGGCGTACGACATCACCGGCGCCTCCAAGTACCGGGACGGCGCGGTCCAGGGCATGGACTACATCCTCGGCCGCAACGCCCTGAACATCTCGTACGTCACCGGATACGGCGCGGTCAACTCCCACAACCAGCACAGCCGTTGGTACGCCCACGAACTCGACCCCAACCTGCCCGCCCCGCCGCACGGAACCCTCTCGGGCGGACCGAACTCATCCATCCAGGACCCCTACGCACAGAGCAAACTCCAGGGCTGTGTCGGCCAGTTCTGCTACATCGACGACATTCAGTCCTGGTCCACGAACGAGACCGCGATCAACTGGAACGCGGCCCTGGCCAGGATGGCGTCCTTCGTGGCGGACCAGGGCTGAACACCGCTCAGGAGTAGGCCCATCGGCGCAGCAGCACCTCGCGCTCCTCGCGGCGCGGGGTGCCGTCCGCGGCGTGCCGGCGGCCCCAGGCGAGCAGCTCACCGACGGTCGAGCCGCCGTCGGTGAGCCGCTCCAGGACGGCGCGGGAGAGGTCGTACTCGACCGGCGTGTAGATGCCGCCGACGGCGGGGGAGAAGACGCTCACCTCCTCCGTTCCGTCGGTGGTGTCCACCCGCACCGTGAAGGCCGGCGGGAGTATGCCGTCACCGCTCACCAGGACGACCACCGAGTCCAGGGCCAGGGAAGCCAGCCGCCGTCCGGCGGAGCGCACGGCGACGTCGGCGGCCTCGACGCGCCGCACCTTCTCCCAGCCCCAGGACGAGCCGTGGTCGACGCCGAGGGTCTCGACGCCGGCCTCCGTCAGCCTGACCCCCGGCGCGGCACCGACGGCCTCGGCCCCCACGTACACACAGTCCTCGGTGAACCAGAACAGCCCGACCATGGCCATCGGTGCCTCCCCCACGTTGTGTTGGTGGGGGAGACAGCCCGGCCGGGCATCGCGGTTGCGTCGCCCTGCCGCGTCACTGCTGCTCGTGCTCCACGAGTTCCCGGGGTCGCCGGTGCGCGGTCAGCGTGTGCAACTCGGCCTGGCTGAGCGGCTGGTGCACCTCGACGTACTCACCGTGCGGCATTCGCTTGATCACGCCGGTCTCCCGGCCGTGCAACACCAGCTCCCTGTCCCGGAGTTGGAGGCCGAGGCAGATACGGCGGGTGACGACGAACACGACCGTCGGCAGGACGAAGACGGCTACGCGGACCGTCCAGGTGACGGTGTTGATGGACAAGTGGAGGCGGGTCGCCACGATGTCGTTGCCGCCGCCCGCCAGCAGGATCAGGTAGAGGCTGATCCAGGCCGCGCCGATCGCCGTGCGGACCGGGCGGTTGCGGGGACGGTCGAGGAGGTGGTGTTCGCGTTTGTCGCCCGTCACCCGCGCCTCCAGGAACGGGTAGACCCCGATGAAGACGAGGAGCAGCGGGAAGACCACGACCGGGATCAGCACGCCCAGCACCAGGGTGTGGCCCCAGAGGTCGATCTCCCACCCCGGCATCACCCGCACCAGCCCCTCCGCGAAGCCCAGGTACCAGTCGGGCTGGGCGCCCGTCGACACCTGGTCGGGGCGGAAGGGGCCGTACACCCAGACGGGGTTGATGGTCGCCACCGCCGCGACGAGGGAGAGCATGCCGAAGACCAGGAAGAAGAAACCGCCCGCCTTCGCCAGGTACACCGGCATGAACGGGGTGCCTATGACGTTGCGTTCGGTCCGCCCGGGCCCCGCGAACTGGGTGTGCTTGTGGTGGACGACCAGGATGAGGTGCGCGACGACGAGCGCGGCCATGACACCGGGGATGAGCAGGACGTGCAGAGAGTAGAAGCGGGACACGATGTCGTGGCCGGGGAACTGGCCGCCGAAGAGGAACATCGAGAGATACGTTCCGACGATCGGGACCGACAGCAGCGCGCCGTTGACGAAGCGCAGGCCCGTGCCCGACAGCAGGTCGTCGGGGAGTGAGTAGCCGAACAGCCCCTCGAACAGGCCCAGGAACAGCAGCAACCAGCCGAACACCCAGTTGATCTCACGGGGTTTGCGGAACGAGCCCGTGAAGAAGTGCCGCATCATGTGCGTGAGCATGGCGGCCACGAAGACCAACGCCGCCCAGTGGTGCAGCTGTCGGATCAGCAGCCCGCCGCGTACGTCGAAGCTGATGTGGAGCGTGGAGGCGTACGCCTCGGACATGCGGACGCCGTTGAGGGGGACGTAACTGCCGTGGTATGTCACCTCGTTCATCGACGGATGGAAGAAGAGGGTGAGGTAGACGCCGGTCAGGATCAGGACGACGAAGCTGTACAGGCAGATCTCGCCCAGCAGGAAAGACCAGTGGTCCGGGAAGACCTTGCGCAGGTACTTCCGGCCGAGCGTGTGGATGCCGAGCCGGCCGTCGAGCCAGTCGGCGACCCGCTCGCCCCTGCCCGGGGTCCGAGTGGCGGTCACTCCTCCTCCTCGTCCTTGTGCACGTGCGTGAGCTTGTCGGGGTTGCTGACGATGTAGACCCCGTTGATGCGGTCGCCCTCCGGCGTGAGGTCCATGACCATGACCGCGAACGCGGTGTCGCCCTGGAACAGCACCGCCGCCTCGTCGCCGTTGACGCGCCGGTAGTGCAGGTCCATCTGCTGTGCGCCGCGCCGGGCCGCGTAGAAGCTGATGACGCGGGCCGCGTTGTCCCGGCCGTGCACCGGCCTGAGCCCCGCGGGCTTGCGCTTGCCGCCGCCGTCCGCCCACACCGTGACGTCCGGCGCGAGGATCTGCATCAGCGCCGCGATGTCCCCGCCGAGCGCGGCCCGCACGAACCGCTCGGTCGCCTCCCTGCGGACCCGGGGATGCGCCCGGTACAGCGGTCGGCGTGCGTGCACATGGGCCCGCGCGCGGTGGGCGAGCTGTCGTACGGCCGCCGGGGTGCGGTCGATGATGTCCGCGATCTCGGTGTGGGCGTACCCGAACACCTCGTTGAGCACGAACACCGCGCGTTCCAGCGGGGTCAGCGACTCCAGGACCACCAGCATCGCCAGCGACACGGACTCGGTGCGCAGCGCCGGGTCCTCGGCGCCCGTGTCGTCGGCGACCAGGGGTTCGGGCAGCCACGGGCCCACGTATGTCTCGCGACGGCGGGTGATCGAGGCCTGCCGTTGGAGCGCGTGGTTGACGGCGATGCGGACCAGGTAGGCGCGCGGGTTGGCGATCCCGTCCGGGCCCCGGCCGGTCCAGGACAGCCAGGAATCCTGGAGCACGTCCTCGGTGTCGGCGACGGTGCCGAGCATGTTGTAGACGAGGCCGAACAGCAGCTCCCGATGGTTCAAGAAGACATCGGTCGCCTCGTCGGTGACAGGGCTTGTCGAGCTTTCCGGCATGTGTGGGCCTCCCCGTGGGCGTGCTCTCTACTTCGAGCCCTGGGAGGCAGTGGAATGTGACATAGCACGGTCGATTTGTGACGTAGGTCTCAGCAATTCCCGGTCGCGTCACACTCCGTGCCCGCCCGTCCCTCTTGAACGCGAGTCCGACGCAAGGAGACCGACATCGTGTTCAAGAAATGGCACGGCAACCCGTGGGCGATCCTGATCACCCTCTCCCTCGGGTTCTTCATGACCCTCCTCGACCTGACGATCGTGAACATCGCGATCCCCAACCTGGGCGAGGACCTGAACGCGTCCCTCGACGAGATCCTCTGGGTCGTCAACGCCTACACCCTGGCGCTGGCCGTCCTGCTGATCACCGGCGGACGCCTCGGCGATCTGCGCGGCAAACGCAACCTCTTCGCCGCCGGAGTCGCCCTCTTCACCCTCGCGAGCCTCGCCTGCGGCCTCGCCCGGGACCCGGCCCAGCTCATCGCCTTCCGGGCGGTGCAGGGCATGGGCGCGGCGCTGCTCATGCCGCAGACCCTGTCGATCATCACCGAGGTGTTCCCGGCCGACCGGCGCGGTGTCGCGATGGGTATCTGGGGCACCGTCGCGGGCGTGTCCGGCGCACTCGGCCCGATCCTCGGCGGGGCGCTGATCACCCATCTGAGCTGGCGGTGGATCTTCTACGTCAACCTGCCGATCGGGGCGGTCGTCCTGGTGATGACCTTCGCGATCATCCCCGGCGCCCGGCGCACCGTACGGCACCGCTTCGACACCTTCGGCGTGCTGCTCGCCTCGACTGCCCTGTTCTGCCTGGCCTTTGCCCTGACCGAGGGCCGGCGCTACGACTGGAACCGCTGGATCTGGAGCCTGTTCACCCTGGCCGCCGTCCTGTTCGCCGGCTTCCTGCTGCATGAGCGCGGACAGCAGAACGATGAGCCCCTGGTGCCGTTCTCGCTCTTCCGGGACCGCAACTTCACCCTCGTCAACCTCGTCGGCGTCACGGTGGCCTTCGGTGTCGTGGGGATGTTCCTGCCGCTCACGATCTATCTGCAGTCCGTGCTCGGGTTCAGCGCCCTGAAGTCCGGCCTGGTGCTGCTGCCGGTGGCGATCGGCTCCTTCGTGACGGCGGGGCCCGCCGGAACGCTCGCCGACCGCATCGGCGGCAGGTACATCCTGATGAGCGGGCTGCTCGCCTGGGCGGGCGGGCTGATCTGGGTGGTGAGTGTCGCGGACGTCGGATCGGGGTGGCCGAGCATCGCCTTCCCGCTCCTGCTCACCGGCCTCGGGGTCGGCTGCACCTTCGCCCCCATGGCCACCGAGGTCATGCGCTCGGTCCCGGCCCCGCTGGCCGGAGCGGCGTCCGGCGTCACCAACGCGCTCCGGCAGGTCGGATCGGTGCTCGCGGGCGCCGTTGTGGGCGCGGTGCTGCAGAACCAGCTGGCCTCCGCGCTGACGGACCGGGCGCGCGAGAGCGCCGGTCGGCTGCCCACCGCGTACCGGGACTCCTTCGTCGCCGCCTTCTCCCGGGCGGAGTCCGACGTCGGCGCCCGACAGCAGGGTGGTGCTGCGCCCCACGGAGTGCCCCAGGACGTCGCCGAGCGCATGCGCGTCCTCGGTGGCCAGGTCTTCGGGCACGGCTTCGTCGACGCCATGGGCCCCGCCGTGTACGTCTCCGCCGCAGCGCTGCTGGCCGGAGCGCTCGCCTGTCTCGCCGTCCGCGGTCATCGCGGCCCGACCGCCCCTCCGCACGCCCTGCCCGTCACGGGGACCGAACTGGAGGAAGCGACCCGATGAGCGGCATCGACTTCACCGCCATGTACGCCTCGCACGACGCCTTCCGGCGCGACCTGGAGCGCCTCGCCCAGGCCGTGGCCGACGGCCGCGCGGACACCCCCGGTGTCCGGGCCGGCTGGGAGAACTTCAAGCGCCAACTGCACATCCACCACACCGCCGAGGACAGCGGCCTGTGGCCGCGGGTCAGGGACCGGGCGGCCGGGCGCCCCCGCGACCTCGCCCTGCTCGACGACATGGAGGCCGAGCACTCCCGGATCGACCCGCTGCTCGATGCCGTGGACACAGCCTTGGCCGACCGGGCGCCCGAACTCCCCGACCTCGTACGGGCGTTGACGGCGACCCTCGACGACCATCTCAAGCACGAGGAGGACAGCGCGCTGCCGTTGATGCAACAGGTCCTCACGGCCGCGGACTGGGCCGCCTTCACCGGCCGCATCCGCGAGACCCAAGGTCTGCGCGGCGCCTCGGTGTTCGTGCCGTGGATCGTCGACGGCGCCCCGGCGGCGGACCGCGCGGCCTTCCTGGGGGCCATGCCGCCGCCGGTTCGGATGCTCAACCGACTGTTCTGGGAGGCGAGTTACCGCCGCAAGGGGTGGTGGGCCGGCGCCGACACGCGGCCAGGTGCCTAGGACGCGTCGTGGAAGACGAGGCCCAGCGTGTGCCGGTGTCCGGAGCGCACGGTGCTCACACCGTGCCGCATCGCTCCGGCCGACCAGCCGCGCTGGGTGCGCACCGGCCGGTCCCGGGTGGTGAACACGAGCCCGTGGCCCTGCCGGAGCGCGGTCGCCGTGCCCCGGGACTGGGCCCTGGGCCGCTGCTCGACCATCAGGAACTCGCCGCCGGTGTAGTCGGTGCCGTACTCGTCGAGGCCGACCACCACCTGGAGCGGGAAGAGCATCTCGCCGAAGACGTCCCGGTGCAGGGCGTTCCAGTCGCCCTCGGTGTAGCGCAGCAGGATCTGCGCCGAGCGGTCCTGCCCGGCCGCGTGACAGCGCTCCAGCCACTCCTCCAGGGAGTCCGGCCAGGGCGCCGGGCGGCCGAGTCGGGCCGCCCAGTCCCGGGCGACGGGCAGCAGTCGCGGATAGAGGGCGGCGCGCAGGGCGGCCACCGGGGCCGGCGGATCGTGGGTGAAGTACCGGTACTCGCCGGAGCCGAACCGGTGCCGTGCCATGTCGACCGTGGTCCGGAACAGCTCCGGCTTCTCGTACAGCGCGGCCAGGTCACGGCACTCGGCGGGCGTCAGCAGCCGCTCGGTCGGCGCGCTGCCGTGGACATCCAACGCGGCCGTCAGCGCCGACCAGTCCGTCCCGTCGACGCGCCTGTGCGCCTGGGCCCGGGTGAGCGTCATACCGTCTCCTCCCTTCACACCAGCATCTGCTGCAGGGCACCCTCGTACGTGAGCAGCCGCACCTTGCGCTCGACGCCGCCCGCGTAGCCGCGCATCGAGCCGTCGGCGCCGATCACCCGGTGGCACGGGCGCACGATCAGCAGCGGATTGGCGCCGATCGCGGCACCCACGGCCCGGATCTCCGCGCGCGGCACGTCCAGTCGCGCGGCGAGCTCCCCGTACGTCGTCGTGGAGCCGTACGGGATGTCGTCCAGGGTCCGCCACACCCGCTGCTGGAACTCCGTGCCGTCCGGCGCGAGGTTCAGCTCGAAGTGGGTGAGGCGGCCCGCGAAGTACGCCGAGAGCTGCCGGGTGGCCTCGGTGAACGCCTCGTCGTCGCGCACCCAGTCCGGGCGGACGGTGGGTGCGGTGCGCTGCCCCGGCAGGGACAGCGAGACGAGGGCGTCTCCCTCGCCGACCAGAAGCAGTTCGCCCAGTGGGCTGCCGGTCTTCGTGTAGTGGGTCATGGCTCCAGTCTGGTGTCCGGCGTGGCTTCGCACCGGCGGGAATCGGACAGGGAGCTCGACGCCGGGACACCCTGTCAGGTACCACTTGAAATCCGCTGTGAGCTGGGAGTATTTACGAGTAAGTACCTCGGCGGTACCGTGAAGGCATGCCAGCTCTGAATGTGGAGTTCAGCGACCGCGAACTCGAGGACCTGCGGCAGATCGCCAAGGAACGCGGTACGTCGATGAAGGCGCTCGTGCGCGAGGCCGCCGCCGCCGACATAGCCCGGCACCGGGCCCTGCAGGAAGGCGCAGAGGCGTTCCGCCGCTTCTTCGCCGCCCACGCCGACGAGTTCGCGGCGGCCTTCCCCGACGACGAACCAGCGGGCGCGAGCGAAGGGCGGGTCGCCTGACCGATGGCACCTGTCATCCACATCGACGTGCCCTGGCTGCTCCAGCGCCACGAAGAGGTTCTGCCGGACCAGCCCACCGTCAACGACTTCTCGGCGCTGGTCGCCGCAGTCGCCCGCCACCGCGTCGACCCGCCGCGCCTCGGTGTCGACTCCGACCCGGCCTGGCGGGCCGCGGCCCTGCTGCACACCCTCGCACTGCTCAAGCCCCTGCCCGCGGCCAACGCCCGCTTCGCCTGCGCGACCGCCGTGGCCTACATGTTCGTCAGCGGCGTCGGCATCGACCCGCCCTACGGCGCGCTGGTCGACCTCGCACGCGACCTGATCTCCGGCAAGGCCGACGTGTACGGCGCGGCCGACCGCCTGCGCTCCTGGCAGATCTGAGGGCCGGCGAGCCGGACGGAAGCCGACCCGCCCTCTGGGCCGCCGACCGAGGGCGGGAGGATCAAGGTCGGCGGCCCGTTCGGCGCAGGAGAGCCGCCGTCCTGCGCGGGGCCTCCGAGAAGGGCCGGTACACAGTCCACTACGGGGTGGTGCGCGCCGGGAGCGTGCGCGGTGCTCCGGCGCGTGCGCCTGTTTCACACGGGGCGCATGGAATGAGGAAAGCTCATGCCGGTGAGGCGAGTTGCCGCCGTATCTGACTTTCTTTCAAAGAGGCGGATGTTGCTCAAGTGCCTTGTTGGTCATGAGTGTGTTGTGCAAGGGTGAACCAGCCGTGCGGGGGAATGGCCGGGTCTCGTTCACCCAATCCAGGGGGAGCCGGGGCGGATGGACGTACCTGAATTCATGCTCCTCGCGCCTGCCGTCCAAGAGGTGTGCACCAACCAGGGGGCCTTTTCGGCGGCCGTCACTCCTGTGTGTCCTATGCGCGTGGGAAGGAATCCGCTCAGTGCCCACCCCCCACCCCCCTCGTCCGCCTTACCCGCCCGCCGACGGGGTGCCCGGAGAATCCGACGAGAACGTCGCCGCCCGGCTCCGGGGCCGGACCGACGGCGAGGTCTCCCATTCCGTCGCGCTCCTCATGGCGCGGCACTGGGAGCCGGCCCGCGACTACGCGGGCATCTGCCTCTCCTCGCCGGCCGAACTCGCCTCCATGGTGACCTCGGCCGCCTTCCACCAGGTACTCGACCGGCTGGCGCTCGGCGAACCCGCCGTCGCCCTGCGCCCACGGCTCCTGGTTGCCGTGCGCGACACGGTCCGGGTCTGGTCTTCGGAGGAGCGGATATCCGCCGTTCTGCCGGAGTTGCAGAAACCCTCCGGCGGCCGCGGTATGCGTTCCGCGAAGTCCATGACGCCCGAAAACCGCAAGCTCGCCGACCGGTCATTCCAGGCCCTTCCCGGACTCGCCCGGTGTTTGCTCTGGCACACCGAGGTCGAGGCGGAGCCGATAACCGTACCCGCCGCTCTGCTGGGCATGGATACCGACACCGCGTCGGCCGCGCTCGAACAGGCGCGTGAAAAATTCCGAGAGGGTTGTGTACATGCCCATCGGGAACTCGCACCGACGAAGGATTGCCGCTTCTACAACCGTCTCCTCGATGTTCCGATTCGGCGGGGTGGTGCTCTGCTGCCCGATGTGCAGCAGCATCTGGCCGAGTGCCGCTACTGCCGTTTCGCCGCCGAACAACTGAGTCATTTCGAGGGCGGGTTGGGGGTGCTTCTCGCCGAGGCGGTGCTCGGGTGGGGCGCACGCCGGTATCTGGAGTCGCGCCCGGGACGCGCCGGGGGTGCGGGCCGGCCGCCGAGTACGCGGAGTTCCGCCCGGCACGGCGGAGGGCGGCCGCGGATCCTGCCGCGCATTCCGCTGCCCGGTCGGCGCGCTCCGGGAGTGCCGCGGAACTCGCGGGCCGTGCTGACAGGGGTGGGGGTCGCCTCTGCCGGGTTGATCGCCACCTTCCTGGTCGCCGGGTTGTGGTCCCATGACGACGGGGTCGATCCCACCGCGTCCAAGAGCGCGACGGACGGTACGTCGCCCGGGTCCGCGTCGACACCGGGTACCGCCCAACTCCCCACCGCGCCGGGGACGTCGAGACTGCGGAACGCCGGGGCCGACCTGTGCCTCGACATCAAGGGGTCGGCCAGGATCGGGGCCGGGACCGAGCTGGCGGTGTGTTCGAGCGCGCCCACGCAGGAGTGGTCGTACGAGAGCGACGGGCTGCTGCGCAGTGCGGCGGACCCCGACCTGTGTCTGGACTCGCATGTGGATGCCGGGGTCGTCGTGCTCGGCAGGTGTGCGGGGGACAAGGGCGTGCGGCGCAACGACGTGCGCTACGACCTGACCGTGCAGGGGGAGTTGTTGCCCCGGTGGGACGAGCAGCTGGCTCTGGCCGTGACGACCGAGAGCGCGGATGCCGACATCGTCGTCAAGGTGCGGGACGGGTCGGACGACCAGCGATGGCTGACCGATCCGGTGGCATCGGCCAGTCCGGGGTCGCTGTCGATCACCGGGACGGAGCGGCCGGGAGTGCGTGACGCCTGAGACCTCCGCGTCCTGTGCCGGGCCCCTTGTCCGGCACAGGACGCGCGCCGTGCCCACCCGCTAGTTCACGACATCGCCCGGCCGGCCGCCCGTCAGGAACCTGGTCACGTTCTGTACGGCGGCCAGGGCGATGCGGATCAGGGTCTCGCGCGTGACTCCGCCGACATGCGGGGACAGGACCACGTTCGGGGCCCTGAGGAGGCGCAGGGCCGGAGTGGGAGGTTCGGGGTCGAAGACGTCGATGCCCGCTCCGGCCAGGGCGCCCTTCTCCAGAGCGTCCGCGAGGGCGTCCTGGTCGATGAGGGCGCCCCTCGCCGTGTTGATCACGAAGGCCGTCGGCTTGAGCAGCGCCAGGCGTTCGGCGTTCAGCAGATTGCGGGTGTCGTCGGTGAGAGGGGCGTGCAGAGAGACGTAGTCGGCGGTGCGGAGGAGGTCGTCGAGGGGGACGTGGCGGGCTTCGTGGCGGGCCTCCGTCTCCTCCGGGAGTCGGTTGCGGCCGGTGTAGACGATGTTCATGTCGAACGCGAGCGCCCGCCGGGCCACTTCCTGACCGATGGTGCCGAGGCCCACGATGCCGAGTGTCTTGCCGGACAGTTCCGTGAGGGAGCTCTGGAGGCGGGGCAGCGCCCAGTCGGCCTCGACGAGCGCGGTGTGGGCCGGGATCAGCTGCTTGGCCAGGGCGAGCATGAGGGCGAAGGTCTGCTCGGCGACGTTCTGGGACTCGGCGTCGCTGGAGCCGATGGTGGCGACCTGGACGCCCCGGCCGCGCGCCGCCTCGACATCGACGTACTCGAAGCCGTGGCTCGCGCACTGCACCAGCCTCAACTCCCGGGCGGCGGTGAGGTGTTCGGCGGTCACCGGGGCCAGGGCCGTGATGATGACGTGCGCCTCGTGAAGCGCCGCCGGATTCTCGTCAGTTGCTTCCACGACGGTGACGTTGGCGTCGCCGGGGAGGAGCGTGGCGAGTCCGGCGCCGGCGGTGCGGCCGCCCACGTGCGGGGCGATGACGGCGAGGACGTTCTTGGGGGCGGTGCTCATACGGATTCCTCGATGAGGTCGGCGGGGCCGATCGTGGTGGGGGTGGCGTGCCCGGTGAGCGCGAGGGTGAGGTCCAGCTCGGCCAGCAGACAGCGGATCACGTGCTCGACACCCGCCTGGCCGTCCAGGCCGAGGCCGTACGCGTAGGGGCGTCCGACGAGGACCGCCTGCGCGCCGAGGGCGAGTGCCTTGAAGATGTCGTCGCCGGTGCGGATGCCGCTGTCGAAGAGGACGGTCAGCCGGTCGCCGACCGCCTCGGCGACCCGGGGGAGTGCGTCGGCGGCCGCGACGGAACCGGCCACCTGACGGCCGCCGTGGTTGGAGACGACCACGCCGTCCATGCCCGCGTCGGCGGCCATGCGGGCGTCGTCCGGGTGCAGGACGCCCTTGAGGACGATCGGACCGTCCCAGTTCTCCCGCAGGAACGCCAGGTCCGGCCAGGTCTTGGCGGGGTCCGCGAACATCCCGACGAAGTGCAGCACGGCCGCGTTCGGGTCCTCCTGCACCGGCTTGGCGAGGGCCGCCTGGAAGGCCGGGTCGGAGAAGTAGTTGGCGGTGCCGACGCCGTGCAGGAAGGGGAGGTACGCCTGGTCGAGGTCGCGGGGGCGCCAGGCCAGGAGAGGGGTGTCCAGCGTGACGACCAGCGCCGTGAAGCCGGCCGCCCTGGCCCGGTTCAGGAAGCTGCGGGCCACCTCGATGTCCTTGGGCCAGTACAGCTGGAACCAGCGCTCGGCGTCGCCCATCGCCTCGGCGACCTGCTCCATCGGCGTGCTGGACGCGGAGGAGAGGATGTACGGCACGCCCTGGGCGGCGGCTGCCTGGGCGGCCGCGGATTCGGCGTCCGGGTGCATGATCGACAGGACGCCGACCGGGGCCAGGGCGAGCGGGGCCGGGAGAGCGCGGCCGAGGACCTCCACCGACAGGTCCCGCTCGTGCACGTCGCGCAGCATGCGCGGCACGATCCTGCGGCGTTCCAGGGCGGCCCGGTTCGCGCGGGCCGTGCTGCCGTTGCCCGCGCTGCCCGCCACGTAGCCGACTGGGCCGGGGCCCAGCCGGTGCTCGGCCAGCTCCTCCAGCCGGGTCAGATCGGTGGGCAGACGCGGCACGGTTCCGTTCATCCCACCCAGATAGATCTCGTACTGGAAGTCCGCCCAGTGCTTGGCCATGAGGAAGGTCCCGCCTCTCGTCGGTGAGAACGCGCCGCACCCCGACGATACTTGCGAGTAATCGCAGGTCCGTCCACCGGGGTGGACCCGCGCATCGGCTCCTTCAGCGGGCCGGCTCGGGAGAGGCGTCGTCCTCGGACGTGGCACCCGGGCCCGTGATCGGCGGCGCCGGCGTCTCGACGGTCCGGGCCGGCCGACCTTACGGGCGCAGGCAACCTCCGCCAAAGGACGGTTCGTCCATCGGTCGCGCTGCGCGTGTGCGAATCCTCGATCAGGCGTCGTCCGTCGGGGCGTCCTCCGGCTCCGCGTCCGGGCCCTGGGCCCGCACCCGCTGGACGTGTTCCAGGGACTCCCGCAGCTCGGTGAGCCAGTCGTCGGTGTGCCGCTGGACCAGGCGGACGCACCAGGCGAGGGCGTCGCTGCGGCTGCGGGCGACCCCGCCGGCGATGAGGGTGTCCAGGACCTGCCGCTCGGGCTGCCGCAGCCGGGTCATCACGGGCGCGGCGACATGGGTGAACAGGGCGCGCTCGCCGTCGCACTCCACGCCCCAGGAGACCTTCCGGCGGAACCGGTGCTCGGCCTCGCGCGCCACCTCGATCCGGGCCTCCCGTGTGCGCTCCCGGAACTCCTGGACCCGGCCCTGTATCGCGGCCTCCCGCTCGGCGGCCGAGGCGTCCTCGGCGAGCCGGGGTGCGGGGATGCGGCCGATCACGGTGATCTCCTCGCGGTCGACCGTGATCTCGGCCAGTTCCTCGAAGAGGTCCTCGGGCAGGCGGCCGGTGAGCCAGCCGCGGAGCTTCTCATGCTGCTCTGTCGTAATCATGTAATGACGATTACTCGGACGGCTCATGAACACAAGGGGGTGTGGAGGAGTCCGCCGACAGCTCAACCGGAATGTTTCAGGCCTATTAACGAAGCGGTGGAAACCAGCCACTTGGCTGCTTCGGGCGATCAAGAACCGCTCAGTTCCGGGGGCCACGCATGCGAATTCCGTGACTTCACGCCACTGATTCAACACGCAAGGTTACTGAAACGCATGGGGTCGAGGTGTGTTTCCGCCGTGGACTCGGCAGACTCGCGCTCGCCGGTCCGGCACCACCCATGAACGGACCGGTACACCCTCGAATCCAGCGGAAGGATGCACACAATGCGGACCACCGCACGCTGGGCAGCCACCCTCGCCCTGACCGCCACCGCCGTCGGCGCACCTCTGACCGGGACCGCCCTCGCCGCCCCCGCCTCGCTCTACGCCCCCTCGGCCCTGGTACTCACCATCGGCCACGGCGAGAGCGCCGCCGTCGCGACCCCGCAGCGCGCGGTCACCCTGAACTGCGCCCCCACGGCCTCCGGCACCCACCCGGCCGCCGCCCAGGCCTGTGCCGATCTGCGCGCGGCGGGCGGCCTCGACGGGCTCGCGCCCAGATCCGACGCCCGGTGCACCAAGGAGTACGACCCCGTCGTCGTCACCGTCGACGGCGTGTGGCAGGGCAAGCGTGTCTCCTATGAGCGCACCTTCGGCAACGCGTGCGTGAAGGACTCCTACGGGAGCAGCGTCTTCGCGTTCTGATGGACCGGGATCGCGTGGGCCCCGTGAGCAACTGAAGCGGCCCGCGGATGGGGAGTGCGAGCCCCTGTCGCGGGGTCACCGGCGATCTCGTACCGGAGGTCGGCGGGCGGAGTGGGGCCGCCCGTCGACCTCCGGGATCACCCCTGCCCCTCTTCGGGAACCCCGGAGAGGGGCGGAAACCGTCTCCACAGGCCTGCGCCGATCAACAGCCGGCGGATGCGCGGCTGATCGGCGACCACGCGCAGCCGGCCGCCGCGCTCTCTGGCCCGAGCCTCGGCCCGGCACAGCACGCGCAGCCCGGAGCAGTCGAAGAACTCCACGTACCGCAGGTCGACCAGCACGTCCGGCTGCGGGCCCGCGGTCGCCGTGTCCAGATGCTCCGCGAGGAACCCCGCCGTCGCCAGGTCGATCTCGCCGAGGGCCTCGACCACGGTGAACCCTCCCTGGGCCCGGGTGCGGGCATGGGCGTTCGCCGCGGGCGCTTCGTAGGCGCCGTCGTCCGCAAACCGGGTCATGGCCGCTCCACCTCGGCAAGGGGCGCATTCGGTCTCGGTAGTTACCCCGACGCGATGGCGAACATCCCTGGAGTGCGGCCCGCAAGAGCGGGTTCACTCGACCTGGTGAATTGGGGCGGAAGCGCTTGACTTTCCGGATCGGTGACTGTGCGCAATTGCGATGCAGGGTGGGGCGCAGCGGACAGGAGCCGGTCCCCGAACGGCACCCCGCGGGACCGTCAGCTCGTCGCCGCGGCGATCCGCAGCGGCACCGGCACCGCCTCCGGCGAAGCCACCGCCTCGTCGAGCCGATTGATCTCCGCCCACCAGGACGCACCCTCCTCGATGTGGCGCAGCAGCACCCCCTCACGGATCGCCCAGGGACAGATCGTGACGGTCTTGAGCCCGGTCAGCTTCATCGCGGTGTGTCCGACCACCGCTCCGGCCAGACTCTGGTGGGCCCGCGGCGCGGAGATGCCGGGCAGCCGGGCGCGTTCGACGGCCGGCAGTGCGGCCAGCCGGTCGACGGCCGCCCGCAGGTCCGCGCGGTGCAACTGCCGCTCCACGAACGGCCCGTGGCGTCCGGGCACCGCCCCGCACAGTCGTCCCAGCTGCTGGAAGGTGCGGGAGGTGACCACGGCGGAGCGCGGTCCCTCCCAGCGGATCCGTGTCGCCACGTCCCGCAGCTGGTGGCGGACCTTGCGGCGCAGCGCCCGCACCTGCTCCCACTGCGGCGGATCGTCGTCCGGGAAGAACTCGTGCGTCAGCCGCCCCGCCCCGAGCGGCAGCGAGGCCACGAAGTCCGGCAACCGCCCCCGCCCGAAGGCCACTTCGAGGGAACCGCCCCCGATGTCCAGCAGCGCGAGCGGCCCGGACTGCCAGCCCATCCAGCGCCGCGCACCGAGGAACGTCAGCTCGGCCTCGACCTCGCCCGGCAGCGTGCAGAGGTCGACCCCGGTCCGGGAGCGGACGGTGCGCAGGACCGCGTGGCGGTTCGGGGCGCTGCGCACCACGGCCGTCGCGAACGCCAGCGGACCGGTCGCCCCCCACTCGGCCGCGGTCCGGCTCGCCTCGACGACCGCCTGGACGAGTCGCTCGACGTCCTCCTCCGGGATGTCGGTCCCGGGCCGCACATGCTCGGACAGCCTCAGCCGCCACTTGGCGGTGTGGACCGGCAGCGGCACCCCACCCTCGGCGTCCGCCACAACCAGCCGTACCGTGTTCGACCCCACGTCCACCACACTGATTCGCATGGGCCGGTGGGTACCCAATTCCGGGCTGTTCGACGCGCGTCAGCCGCCGCGCCAGGGTGTCGGCCGAGGCAACCAGCCCGGCACCGCGCGCCGGTAGCGCTCGTACTCGTCGCCGAACCGGTGGACCAGTGCCGGCTCCTCGTACCACCTGACGAACGCCCACATGAGTACGCCGGCGCAGGCGCCGTAGCCGAACAGGACCGGCCGGGCGAGCAGCAGGCCCTGGCCGGCGATCGCCGCGAGGACCGCGACGTACATCGGATTGCGCACGTACCGGTAGAGGCCGCCCACCACCAGCTGCTCCGGCGGCGCCACCGGCGACGGGGTGCCCAGGCCCTCGACCACGAACCGCACGAACGCCGCCGGCAGGACCGCCGCACCCGCCGCCGCCGGGACGAGGCCGAGCGCGCGGAGGGGCGGCCACCAGTCGCCGGACCGCCAGCCGGTCAGCCACCACGGCAGCAGGACCACCACCGTGCCCGGCGCGAGGAAGAGGAAGACCAGGCTCCCGATTGCCGCGACCGCCCTGCGCATACGGTCACCATGGCACGCGGAGGGGCCGCCGTCTCCCTGCTGACGGCGGCCCTTGGGACCGGGGCGGCTCAGGCCCTCGTGGATCGCGTCGAGGCGATCACATGTGGACGACCGGTGCGGCGTCCGGGTCCTGCTCCGGCACCCCGCGGCGGAAGAGCAGGAAGGCGATCAGCGCACCTGCGACGAACATGCCGGCCGACCACCAGAACGCGGTCGTGTAGCTCTCGATCGTCGCCTGGGCCTGCACCAGCTTGCTGGTCGCGTCCTTGCCGGCCAGGTAGTCCGTCGCGGCGCTCGCGGCCAGGGTGTTCAGCAGCGCCGTACCGATCGAACCGCCCACCTGCTGCATGGCGTTGACCGTCGCGGAGGCGACACCCGCGTCCTCGGCCGCCACCCCGCCGGTGGCCAGTTGCATGGCCGCCGGCATCACCAGGCCGAGACCGACACCGGTCACGATCAGCTGCGGCAGCACCGCACTGGCGTAGCTCGACCCGACACCGATCCCGGTCAGCCAGGCCATGCCGACCGCGGCGACCGCGAAGCCCAGCGGGACGACCGCCTTGGGGCCGATCCGGGGCACCAGGACCGTGGTGCCGAGCTGTGCCGCCACCATCAGCGCGCCGACCATCGGCAGGAACGCCACACCGGTCTTGGTGGGGCTGAAGCCGAGGTTCAGCTGCAGGTAGTAGGTGAGGAAGAGGAACACGCCGAACATGCCGGCGCCGGAGATCAGCACGGTGAGGAAGGAGGCCGCGCGGTTGCGGTCGAGCAGGATGCGCAGCGGCAGCAGCGGGTGTTCGGCGCGGGTCTGCCACCAGGCGAAGGCGGCCAGCAGCACACCGCCCGCGATCAGGAAGCCCCAGGTCAGTCCGGAACTCCAGTCGTGGGTCTCGGCGTTGGAGAAGCCGTAGACCATCGAGAACAGACCGGCGGCGACCAGCACCGTGCCCGGCACGTCCAGCTTGCCGGTGCCGTCGTCACGATGGTTGGTCAGCAGGATCCAGCCGCCCACGAAGGCGACGACCGCGATCAGTACGTTCACGTACAGCGTCCAGCGCCAGTCGAACGCGTCGGTCAGCACTCCGCCGAGCAGCAGGCCCACCGCGCCACCGGCACCGGCGATGGCGCCGTAGACGCTGAACGCCTTGGCGCGCTCCTTGGCGTCGGTGAACGTGGTGTTGAGCAGGGAGAGCGCGGCCGGCGCGAGCAGCGCGCCGAAGGCACCCTGCAGAGCACGCGCGGTGACCAGCATGCCGAATCCGTTCGCGGCACCGCCCAGGGCGGAGACGGCGGCGAAGCCGACCACGCCGACGAGGAAGGCCGTCTTGCGGCCGAAGAGGTCGGCTATCCGGCCGCCGAGCAGCAGCAGTGAGGCGAAGGCCAGCGCGTACGCGGTGACGATCCACTGCCGGTTGCCGTCGGAGAACCCGAGGTCGGCCTGGGCCGAGGGCAGGGCGATGTTCACGATGGTGGCGTCCAGCACCACCATCAGCTGGGCGAGGGCGACGACGGCGAGAATCCACCATCGCTTGGCCGAGGGCTCGGGGCTCGCCTCGACGGCACCCTTGGAGGTGCTGTCGGTGAGGGTCTTCTGGGACATGGGGGAACCACTCCAGGGAAGTCGTTCGGGGTTGCGTCACGACGAAACCTAGAACGAAACGGTTTCGTACACCAGGAACTCTAGACCTCGCCGAGCGAAACGGCAACGTTTCGCTAGATGTGGTGTGGCTCTCTTATTCCTTGACTGGAATATAACCACCGAGGCATATTGAAGTCATGTCCGACGCCTCGCTCTGGACCGCCCTCGCCGACCCGAACCGGCGGGCCATCGTCGCGCTGCTCCTGGAGCGCCCGCGGCCCGTCGGCGAGATCGTGGAGGCATGCGGTCTGAGCCAGCCGAGCACCTCGAAGCACCTGAAGGTGCTCCGGGAGGCCGGTCTCGTCCGGGTCCGGCAGGACGCGCAGCGCCGCGTCTACGCCCTCGACCCGGACCCGATCGCCGAGCTCGACGCGTGGCTCGCCCCGTACCGGGCGCTGTGGAACCGCAGCCTGGACGTGCTGGGCCGTCGCCTCGACGAGACCGCGTCGGACGCTCCCGAGGAACCCGTCCCGAAGGACTGATCCACCATGGCCGCAGACCTCACCGGCACCTATGTGACCCTGGACGACGGCCGCCCGGCCGTCCGTTTCAGCCGTACCTACGACCATCCGATCGAGCGCGTCTGGCAGTTCGTGACCGACGCCGGCGAACTGGCCCAGTGGTTCCCCTCCCGCGCCGACATCGAGCTGCGGGCCGGCGGTGTGATCAGGTTCAGCGGCGACCCGAACATGCCGGAGAGCACGGGCCGGGTGATCGCGCTCGACGAGCCGCGCCGCCTTGCCTTCGAGTGGGGCGGCGACGAACTCCACTTCGACCTGGAGGCCCTGGACGAGAAGCGCACCCGCTTCACCCTCACCAACGTCCTCCAGGCCGCCGACACAGCCGCCCGAAACGGCGCCGGCTGGGAGGTGTGCCTGGCCGCCCTGGACGCGAGGGCGCGGGAGGAACGGTCCGAGGCGCCGCACGCCGGGGCGAGCGCGCCCTGGAAGGACTTCTACGCGGGGTACATCGAGGCCGGCGTTCCCTCCGGAGCCCCCGTCCCCGGCCTGGACTGACCCCTCACGCCATCTGCCGGCGCACCAGCTCGTGCAGCCGCCCGCTCGTGTCCGCGAGGAGCTGCGCGGGCGGGCCCTGTTGGGCCACCTTGCCGTCCTCCATGACGATGACGCGATCCGCGTCGAGAACCGTGGAGAGGCGGTGGGCGATGACGATCCGGGTGGCGTTGAGGGCCTTGGTCGACTCGATGACCGTGCGCTGGGTCTCGTTGTCGAGGGCGCTGGTCGCCTCGTCGAAGAACAGGATGCGCGGCCGACGGATCAACGCCTGGGCGATCATGAGCCGTTGACGCTGGCCGCCGGAGACCTGGCCGCTGCCCGAGACGATCGTGTGCAGGCCCATCGGCATCCGCCTGATGTCCTCGGCCAGCCCCGCCATCTCGGCCGCCGCCATCGCCTCCTCCGGCGTGTAGGGCTCCGTGCCGCAGATGACGTCCAGGATGGAGCCGGTGAAGGGCTGCGCGTGCTGGAGCACCACACCGCACTGGCGGCGGACGGCCGACTGGTCGAGAGCGCCCAGGTCCTGGCCGTCGTAGAGGACGCTGCCCGAGACCGGCTTGTCGAAGCCGATCAGGAGCCTCAGCAGGGTCGACTTGCCGCAGCCGCTGGGGCCGACGATCGCCACGAACTCGCCCGGGCGGACGTCGAAGGACACGTCGTCCAGGACGAGGGGACCGTCGTCGGCGTAGCGGAAGGAGAGGCGGCGGGCTTCGATCGCGCCCGTGAGCGGGCCGGGCCGGGTGCTCGCCGTGCGTACCTCCGGTGTCGCCTCCAGGACCGGCCTGATCTCCTCGAACAGCGGCAGTGCCGCCACCGCCGACACGAACGCGCCGGTCAGCTGGGTGACCGAGGTCAGCAGCATCGTCACCGAGGTGTTGAAGGTGAGGAACGCGGCCGCCGACATCACCCCCCGTGCCGGGCCCGCCAGCAGCATGAACATCAGCAGAGTGCACACGGGCAGATAGACCGCGCCCATCACCGTGGTGAGGTTCTTGATGCGGCCGACCTTCTGCTGGAGTTCACGGCTGCGCGCGAACTCGGAGGCCCAGGCCGCGTAGGCGTAGTTCTCGGCCGCGGCGACCCGCAGTTTCGGCAGACCGCGCAGGGTCTGGAACGCCTGGTTGTTCAGCTTGTTGTTGAGCACGACCAGCTTGCGCTGCCAGCGCACCTGCCACAGGCCGAGCCCCAGGAACGCGCCCGCGATGACGACGAGCATGCCGATCGCCGCCAGCGCCATGGAGGCGCTGTACCAGAACAGCAGCCCCAGGTTCATCGCGCCGACGGTCACCGACTGGGCGACCACGGGCCCGATCCCCGCCATCATGCGGCGCATGGCGCTGATGCCCATCGCCGCGCTGGCCAGTTCACCGGTCGAGCGCTCGGTGAAGAACTTCGTCGGGAGCCGCAACAGGCGGTCCCAGACGGCCGGTTGAAGCGTGGCCTCGATCCGGCCCTCCAGCCGGAGGATGGTGAGGTTCTCCAGCAGCATGAACGCCGCCGCCACCACGCTGGTGAGCATGACGGCCAGACAGACCTGCACGATCAGGTTCGTCTGCGCCCTCGGCACGAACTCGCCCAGCACCTTGCCGGTCGCGATCGGCACCAGCGCGCCGATGGCCACCGTCACCAGACCGCTCATCAGCAGGTTGGTGAGATCGCTGCCGGTGCCCTGCATGCTGAACCGCAGCAGGCGCAGGGGGCTCAACGTCCGTTCGGGCAGCGGCCGGTAGAACATCACCGCGCGCGGCTCGAACTCCTCCGCGTTGGCCTTCTCGATCGGCGTCTCGCGCCCCGTCGCCGGCTGCACGGCCACATAGCCACCGCGCCGCCACAGCAGCGCGACCGGCGCGCCCGACAGAGCCCGGTGACCGACCAGCGGTCCCACGTTGTCCCGCCACCAACTCCCGTCCAGGCGTACGGCCCTGGTGCGCACCCGGGAGGCGACGGCCACCCGCTCCACCGGGTCGATACGGTCGCTCTCCGTGCCGCTCTGCGCCCGCTCGGCAAGCTGGATCCCGGCCGTCTCCGCGACCAACTTGCAGGCCGCATAGGTGGCATCCGCGTCGGCGGCCGTCGTGCGCTTGGCCGAGGACTTGCCGATGGAGGCGAGCAGCGTCCGGTCGGCCTGGGCACGGACCGCCTCACCGGCCTTGATGCCGGCGGCGGTTCGGGTCTCGTGGGTGCGCTCCAGCTGTTCGATCCAGCGGTCCAGCGTGGTCAGCAGCCGGTACTGCTGGTCGACCATGGACTGCCACACCGCGGGGTCCATCAGCAGGTCGGCGGCCGCCTCGGCGCCGTAGAGCGAGCCGTACTGCACGCTGCCCGGCGGCACCTGCATCCAGAAGACGTCGTCGTCGGTGATCTCGGCGGCCCGCTCGGTCGCCATGGGCGCCTGGAAGAGGATGGAGAGGCTGCGGCCGACGCCGAGGGCGAGGGCGTATTCCAGAGGGCTGGTCGTGGGCGGGACGTACTGGGGGTTGCCGTACTCGTCGTAGGACCAGGTCTGGGTGTCGGCCGTCTGGTACAGCTCGCGCAGGCCGATCCGGTGGACGACGCAGTCCCTCAACGGGCGTGCGACCAGGGTGTGTTGGGGTCCCGGGACCGGGCCGAGGATCAGCGAGCCCGCCTCCAGGCGGCCGAGGTGGTGCCAATGGCCCTGCTGCACGGCGTCCACCGCGAACAGGTCGAGGCTGCCGGCCGCGACCAGCCACAGCACCTGAGGGCCCTCCAGGTCGAGCCGGGTCAGGCCCGAGCAGTCGACATAGGTGCCCATGGAGCCGAGGGCGCCGAGAACGAGGTCGCCTTCGTGTGCGGTCGTCATCTCATCGCTCCCTGACCAGCGCCGCGTACGCGCCGCCGCGTGTCACCAGGTCCTCGTGCCGCCCGCGTTCCACGATCGTGCCGTGCTGCAGTACGACGATCTCGTCGCTGTCGCGCACGGTGCTCAGCCGGTGTGCGATCACCACGCAGGCACAGCCGCGCCGGCGCAGGTTGTCCATCACGACCTGCTCGGTCTCCGCGTCCAGCGCGCTGGTCACCTCGTCGAGGACCAGGATGCTGGGACGGCGGACCAACGCCCTTGCGATCTCCAGGCGTTGGCGCTGCCCGCCGGAGAAGTTGCGGCCGTCCTGCTCGACCTTGCTGTGGATGCCGCCGGGGCGGCGCATCACGACGTCGTAGAGCGCCGCGTCCCGCAGCGCGTCCACCACTGCGTCGTCCGGGATCGAGGGGTCCCACAGCGCCACGTTGTCGCGGACCGAGCCCTCGAAGAGGAAGACCTCCTGGTCCACGAAGGAGACCGAGGCGGCGAGGGCGCCGCGCGGGATGTCGTCCAGGCGCTGGTCGTCGATGCGGATCACGCCCTCCCAGGGCGTGTACAGGCCCGAGATCAGGCGGGAGACGGTCGACTTGCCGCTACCGGAGCCGCCGACCAACGCCACCTGCTGGCCGGGGCCGACGGTCAGGTCGAAGCCGGTGAGCAGGGGCTTGTCGAGCGGGTTGTAGCCGAAGGTGATGTTCTGCAGTTCGACATGGCCGTGCAGGCGGCGCGTGGAGTCGCCGGCGCCGGGGCGGCCGTAGAGCGGGTCGGCCTGGAAGTTCTCGACGTCCTTCAGGCGGGCCACGTCGGCGGCGAAGTCCTGGATGCGGCCGGCGACGCCGTTGAGGCGGGTGATCGGCGCGGTGAAGCGGGTGACCAGGGACTGGAAGGCGACCAGCAGGCCCACCGAGATACCGCCCTCGACCGCGCGCATACCGCCGACCCACAGGATGACCGCGCTGTTCAGCGAGGCGAGTGTCGGTGCGACCACGCCCAGCCAGGCGCTCGGGACGCCGAGCCGCTGCTGTTCCTCCAGCGTGGTGGCGTGCTGCCCGGCCCACTTGCGGAAGTAGCCGTCCTCGCCGCCGGTCGCCTTCATCGTCTCGATCAACTGGAGGCCGGTGTAGGCCGTGTTGGTGAGGCGGGCGCTGTCGGCGCGGAGCTTGGCGGTGCGGGTGGCGCGCAGGCGGATGACGATCCGCATGGCGACGATGTTGAGGAGCGCGACGCCGATGCCGACGAAGGTCAGCTGCGGGTCGTAGGTGTAGAGCAGGATCGCGTACAGGACGACGACCACCGCGTCCACGCCCGCCGCCGCGAGGTCGCGGGCCAGGGTCTCGGCCACCTGGTCGTTGGACTGGAGGCGCTGGACCAGGTCGGCCGGGCTGCGCTGGGCGAAGAACGTCACCGGCAGCCGCAGCAGATGGCGCAGGAAGCCGGCGCTGGAGAGCGTGGAGGAGATGATGCGGCCGCGCAGCAGGTTCGCCTGCTGCAGCCAGGTCAGCACGACCGTGAGCGCGACGCACGCGCCCATCGACGCGAACAGCACGCCCAGCAGCGAGGTCTGGCCGCCGATCAGGAACATGTCGATATAGGTGCGGCTGAGCGCGGGCACCGCCGCGCCGACCAGCACCAGCAGCAGGCTCGCCAGCACCGCGGCCGGCATCGTGCCCGCGGTGCCGCGCAGCCGGGCCGGCATCGCGCCCAGGATGCCTGGCTTGCGACCGCCCTTGGTGAAGCCCTCGCCGGGCTCCATCACCAGCACGACACCGGTGAAGCTGCCGTCGAAGTCCTCCATCGGCACGAAACGACGGCCCTTGCCGGGGTCGTTGATGTACACCCCGCGGCGGCCGAAGCGGCGGCCCATGCCGTCGTAGACGACGTAGTGGTTGAACTCCCAGAACAGCACGGCCGGCGTCTTCACCTCGGCGAGGGCGGCCGTGTCCATCTGCATGCCCTTGGCCGTGAGGCCGTAACCGCGCGCCGCCTTCAGGAGGTTGCTGGCGCGTGAGCCGTCGCGGGAGACACCGCAGGCGATGCGCAGCTCCTCCAGCGGGACGTGCTTGCCGTAGTGGCCGAGGACCATCGCGAGGGAGGCGGCGCCGCACTCCACGGCCTCCATCTGGAGGACGGTCGGCGTCCGGACGGTCTTCGACCTGCCCGTGGGGACGGGGCGCTTGGGCGGAGCGGAACGGCGCCGGCTCCGCGTCTCCTGTGCGGTGCTCACGGCAGCAGCCAATCGACGGGACGCTGGTCGGCCAGCCGGATCGAACCCGAAGCCGTCGTCATGGAGGTGAGGGCGAACGGCGGCCCGTCCTTCGACGACCACGTGTACCCGCTCTTCGTGGCCGACGACGTGTCCAGCTTCACCAGTACGGCCACCGGGCGGCCCTTCTTGGTGAACTGCTCGCCCAGCTGGCTGTCCCCGAGGAACGCGGAGATCTGCTGGGCCGACTCGGCGGAGCGGTCCACCGACTTCACCCGGCCGCGCAGGACGCCGTACTGCTGGGTGGGGACCGAGGAGACGGTCAGGTCGACCTTGGCGTCCGCCGGGATGGAGGCCGCGTTCTCGGCGGGCACGTACACCGTCGCGTACAGCGGGTCCGAGGCCTTGGCGACCTTCTCGACGGCGGCGACGTTGGCGCCGGTCTGGATGATCTGGCCGATGGTGGCGGCGAGTCCGGTGATCCGGCCCGCGGCGACCGTGCGGACGACGGAGTCGCCCTGGGACGTACGGACCTTCAGGACGGGGGAGTTGGCCGGCAGCCGTTCGCCCTGCTGGGCGAGGACCGCGGTGACCTGGCCCGCGACCGGGCTCTGCAGGATGTAACTGCCCTCCCCGTGCGTGAGGATGGCGGGTGCGCTGACCGTGGAGGCCACCGAACCGGTCACCGCCCACACGGACGCGGCGGCGACCGCGACCACCGTCACGGACAGCACGAGCCAGCCCTGCGGGCGGGCGAAGCGCACCGGAAGGTCGAGCTCCTCCGGCGACTGGAGCTTGGCGAGGGCCTGTTGGCGGAACTGCACGGAACTTTCCCTCACCTGAAAACGAGGAAGGACCGGCTCGCGTGAGCCGGCTGATGCACGACAACCGAAGGCCCCGGAGCCGGGAAATGGCTCCGGGACTCGACGATCACAAAAGCTGCGATCAGATCAACGAGGCTGCGATCAGAGACCGGCGACCAGGTTGGTGACCGGAGCGGTGTTCAGGCCGGTCACACCCTCGACCGTGCCGACGGCCGTGTCGACCAGGCCGGAAACCGGGGCGACGCCGTCCACCAGGCCGGTGACGGTGCCGAGGGCGTTCACGGCCAGGCCGCCGGAGACGTTGTCGAGCTCGGCGTCGGAGATCTCGACGGTCTCAACCTGGGGGGTGGAGTTCATGGTGGAACTTCCCTTCATATGGATATTCACAAGGGGGGAGCGGCCCCCTCTGGAGACGGCCGCGACCGCGGGCGCCGGGCGCCCGTTTCCGGGAACCTCTCGAGGCCCGCGGTGCGATGGATCAAAGCACGCTGCGGGTCCGCCCTTCCAATCAACCAACCGTCTCACCAGGCAACTTGAGCCCCAACGGCACCGATCCGTGCAGGCCTGTGCACGCCTCGGTGGCAGGTTCTTCACACGCGTCACGGCATCGGCTCGTGCCAGCCCTTGCTGATCGCGTGGCGAATGCGACACTCCCGCCCCAATGGCGTGGCGGCCCCTGCGGACTTGTGCAGAAGTGCCGTGCGCGGTGACTTCGTTGAGTATTCAATGTGCAGATTCTCTGAAGTCAGGATTCGAGGCGGTGTTGAGAACAGACCGCTGTCGACCGACTGCGGACCGTGTCAGCCCAGAAGGGCATAGACGGTGCTCGCCCGTGCCGCGATATCTCCCGACCTCTCGTCGGTCAGCGTGATGTCCGCGAACGCCATACGGCGGCCCAGCTTCGTGAGCACCGCCTCGATCAGGACATCCGCACCGGTCACCGCGCGCTGGAACGACGTGGACTGCTGAACCGTCGTCATGGGTCCGTACGCCCCGCGCGCCGCCGACACCGCGATCACGGTGGCGGTGTCCGCGGCTGCCATCAGCGCCTGCCCCGACAGCCCTCCGCCCTCCCGGGACAGCCGGTCCGACCAGGGAAGACGCAGAAGCGCGCGGTCGTCGCCCACGTCCTCCACGCGCAGCCCCAACTCAAGGACCCAAGGGGCGAAGTTGGCGGAGAGGATCTTGTCGGCTTCGGCGGTGGTCATCGTCATATGGGCGATTGTTCCCCGGGCCGCTCCGGAAGACGCGGGTCGTGGCCGATTCGGCGTTGCGCAAAGCGAGTTGGGAAACGGAATTGAACGCACCACGCGGCCCCTGCGTACCAACAGCCATCCAGGCGCCCAGAACGACAGCAGCTGCCGAACGGCGGCACACAGACTCCGGTCCCCCAGGAGGTCGAGTAGTTTGAGTCACAAGCGAATTCCGAAGCGCAAGGCCGCGATTGCGGCGGGCAGCGTCGTGGCGCTCGGCGCGGCCGCAATCCTGCTGCCACACGCCAACGCGTCCCAGGACGGCTCCACGACCAACGCCGCCCCCAAGACCCTGAAGGCGACCGATGCCTCGGATCTCGCCGCGCAGCTTCAGGACCTGCTCGGGCAGTCCTTCGCCGGTTCCTACTACGACTCGGGCACCCAGCAGCTCGTCGTCAACGTCATATCCGGCGACAACAACAACGTGGTCGTGCAGGCCGAGAAGGCGGGCGCCAAGGTCCGCGAGGTGAAGAACAGCCTCGCCGCGCTGAAGGCGGGCGCGAAGACCCTGGCGGCCAAGGCGACCATCCCGGGCACGGCCTGGGCGATCGACCCGAAGACCAACAAGCTCGCCGTCAGCGCGGACTCCACGGTCACCGGCGCCAACTGGAACAGACTGACGTCGACGGTCAAGAGCCTCGGCGCCGACATGGCGACGGTGAAGCGGTCCTCCGGCACCTTCAAGACCCTCGTGTCGGGCGGCGACGCCATCTTCGCCCAGGCGGACGGCGGTACGGTCCGCTGCTCCCTCGGCTTCAACGTGACCGCCAGCGACGGCTCCCCGGCCTTCCTGACCGCGGGTCACTGCGGTGTGGCCGCCAAGGAGTGGTCGGACTCCGAGACGGGGCAGCCCATCGCCACCGTCGACCAGGCCACCTTCCCCGGCGACGGCGACTTCTCTCTCGTGAAGTACGACGACGCCACCACCCAGGCGCCGAGCGAGGTCAACGTCGGCGGCGGCCAGACCGTCCAGATCACCGGGGCCGCGGACGCGACCGTCGGCGAGCAGGTCTTCCGGATGGGCAGCACCACCGGTCTGCACGACGGCCAGGTCACCGGTCTCGACGCCACGGTCAACTTCCAGAGCGAGACGGACCCGAACGGCGTCGACACCGTCACCGGTCTCATCCAGACCAACGTCTGTGCCGAGGCCGGCGACAGCGGTGGCTCCCTGTTCACGCAGGACGGCAGCGCGGTCGGCATGACCTCCGGCGGCAGCGGCGACTGCACCGCCGGCGGTGAGACCTTCTTCCAGCCGGTGACCACGGCCCTGCAGGCCACGGGCGCGACGCTGGGCGACGGCGCCGCGGGTGCGGGCGCGGGTGACCAGAGCGCCTCGGCCGACCCGTCCGCCACCGCGAGCGACAGCGCGGGCGCAGGCGACCAGGCGGGCGGCGGCGACGCGGTGGGCGGCAGCGCCGACCCGTCGGCCACGGCGACCGACGGCACGGGCGATCAGTCCGGCGCGGGCGTGGGCGACCAGTCGGGCGCCGGTGCGGCCGACCAGTCCGGCACCGGTGACCAGTCCGCGAACGACGGCTCGTCGGTCTCCCAGTAGCCCCACTGATCGGCCTCACCAGCGGTTCCGGTCGACGGTGGACGGCCCGGCCCTCCGGCGGGAGGGCCGGGCCGCGTCGCGCCCGGCACCCGCAGGGCCGGGCCGCCGGGCCGATTGCGTCCGGCCGGAGCCGCTCGGCCGGGGCGTCTTGCGTCCGTCCGGTCCTGCCGGGAGGCCGAGCCACTCCGTGTCCGCCGGCGCCGTGCCGCTCTGTCGTCCCGCGTTGCGTCCGGCGGTCGAAGTCGCTCTGGCGGCCGCATGGTGTCCGCCGGCGCCGTGCCGCTCTGTCGTCCCGCGTTGCGTCCGGCGGTCGGAGTCGCTCTGGCGGCCGCATGGTGTCCGCCCGCGCCGTGCCGCTCTGTCGTCCCGCGTTGCGTCCGGCGGTCGGAGTCGCTCTGCCGTCCCGCGTTGCGTCCGGCGGTCGGAGTCGCTCTGGCGGCCGCATGGTGTCCGCCGGCGCCGTGCCGCTCTGTCGTCCCGCGTTGCGTCCGGCGGTCGGAGTCGCTCTGCCGGCCGCATGGTGTCCGCCCGCGCCTTGCCGCTCTGCCGTACTGCGTGGTGCCCCGCGGCTCAGCCGCCCTGCCGGATGCGCTCGGCCGGGGCGTCTTGCGTCCGCCCGGCCCCGCCGGGAGGCCGAGCCACTCCGTGTCCGCCCGCGCGCCGTCGCCTCCCTCTGCTCACCCGCCCTGCCGGGCCCTGAGCAGCAGTAGCGCCACGTCGTCGATCCGCTCCCGGGTGGCCGCGCTGTTGCGGACCAGCCGGTCCGCCAGCTCGTCGAGGGGCAACTCCGCGTCCTGGGCGAGCCGTTCGCCGAGTTCCGCGAGTGCGTCCTCGATGTCGACGCCGGGTGACTCGATGAGTCCGTCGGTGTACAGCGCGAGCACCGCGCCGGGCCCGAGCTCCACCTCGGTCGTCGGATACACGGCTTCCCCGTCGATGCCGAGCAGCGGACCTCCGGCCAGGTCCAGGACCCGCACCTTCCCGTCGGGCCGTCGCAGCAACGGCGGCGGATGACCCGCCCGGGCCATCACGGCCCGCCCGCGCGCCGGATCGAGCCGCAGATACAGACAACTCGCGAACAGGTCGGTGCCGAGGTCGATCAGCAGCCGGTTGGTGCTGCGCATGACCTCCTCGGGCGGCTGCCCGACGGCCGTGTACGCGCGTACCGCGGTACGGATCTGCCCCATCAGCCCGGCCGCCGTCACGTTGTGGCCCTGCACGTCCCCGATCACCGCCGCCGCCCCGCCCGCCGTCGGCACCAGGTCGTAGAAATCCCCGCCGATCTCCATGCCCTGGGTGGCCGGCAGATAGCGCGAGGCCGCTTCGATGCCGGGCAGCTGCGCCAGTGAGGCGGGCAGCAGGGCCGCCTGCAGACCGTGGGCCAGCTGGTGCTTGACGTCGTAGAGCAGAGCCCGCTCCAGGGCCTGTGCGATCAGCCCGCCCAGACTCGTCAGCACCGCCCGCTCGTCCGCGGGGAAGGGGTGCGGCTCGGCGTAGGCGAGCACACAGGTGCCCACCGGCCGCCCCGAGGCGATCAGCGGCAGATACGCCCAAGCCGCGAAGGCGTCGGGGGTCACGTGCCGGGACGGGTACAGCCGCTCCAGCTGCTGCCGTGACTCGAAGAACGCGGGCACGCCGGTGTTCAACGCGTGCGTGCCCGGCGTCGGCTCGGCCAGCGGCAGCCCGTCGAAGCGCTCCACGACCTGCGCGTCCGGATACCCGCGATGCCCGAGCACGTGCAGCCGCCCCGCCCGCGAACCGAGCATCACCAGCGCCTGGCCGCCCACGGCCGGGGCGATCTCGTCGGCGACGAGCTGCACCACGTCCTGCACGCCCACCGCCTCGGTGAGCGCGCCGGACAGGGTCAGCACCTGCGAGATGGTCACCAGCCGGGACGGGGCGTCACCGGGTTGCGGCCCCGCCCGGTTCAGCTCCGCCACCGCCCGCGCCCTGGTCACCCGCACGCTGAGCCCGGTCGTGCTCGGATACAGCCGGAACGACAGCCAGTCCCCGGGCGGCCGCAGCGCCACGAACGACGTCGTGTGCTGACTGATCAGCGCCGCCCGGTAACGGTCCTCGTACACCGGATCGTTGAGCCACGGCACCGACGCCCACAGCTGGGTCCCGAGCAGCTTGCTGACCTGGACGCCGATCAGCTCGGCCGCCGCCGCGTTGGCGAAGGTGACCCGTCCGTTCAGATCCAGCGAGCACAGCCCGTACGGCAGCCGCGCCACCATCCGCGCCGCCTCCACCGTGCCGAGCGTGCCGGCCGGCCCGCCCACCAGCGGTGCCGCCAGCAGATCCGGTTCGTGCGGCAGCGGACGGCTGTCCTCCTTGGCGCGCTCCAGCCGCAGCGCGAGCCGGTCGCAGGCCGCCGTCAGATGGTCGCGCTCCCGGTCCGACAGCTCCGGCGGATGCGAACCGGGCCAGGTCACGAAGACCGCGCCGTACGCCGTGGACGCGGTCGCCACCGGCAGCGCGGCCAGCGCGAAGGGATACGGCAGCACCACGGCGATGCGCGGATAGTTGCGCGCCATGTCCTCCTCGCCGCCCACCCACACCAGCCGCCGGTCCCGTACCGCCTCGGCGACCGGGATCGGGGCGCTCAGCCCCACCCGCTCCCACGGCGCCGCGAACGCCCGCGGCAGCCCCGCCATCACGGCCATCTCCAGCACGGACTCTTCGGGCGTCAGCAGATACACCGCACCGGAGTGCGCGTGCACCTCCTCCATCATCGAGGCCAGCGCCAACGACAGCAGCGGGCGCCCCACCCGCGTCCTCGCGGCCGCCGGTGCCCGTGCCGACATATGCCCGTCG
The DNA here is from genome assembly GCF_053596855.1 of Streptomyces sp. NPDC001617. NCBI lineage: Bacteria > Bacillati > Actinomycetota > Actinomycetes > Kitasatosporales > Streptomycetaceae > Streptomyces > Streptomyces sp. NPDC001617. The sequence continues at coordinate 125,984 of NZ_JBSFHA010000007.1, read as the reverse complement.
GACACGCCGACCACCTCCTTGCACGGCCGGGCGACGGGTTCCAAGGACCAAATCTGCCCCTTGGCGGCCGGACGCGCACGGCGAGCGCGGCGACGCGGCCCCTTCCCTGCTGTAAACGGGCACACGCAGCCCGGCCCCCGCTGAAGAGGGCCCGAGTACCCTCTCGCCCCCGGACCATGCCACCCCAATCGATGTGCGTAGCGGCGTACGGGCGCCCCGCGTGCGCCCCCGCGCACCCTGATGGCCGGTTCTTCGCGCCCATGAACGATGAGGGACGCCAACAATGGGCACGCGCTCAACACCATGGAACCGGCGAACGCGAGCTGAGGGGGCGGCGGAGTGATCCGGGTAGTTCTGGTGCATGACGAGAGTCTGATGCGATCGGTCCTTGCGGAGTGGCTCCGCGGGGAGTCCGACCTGCGGGTGGAGGACACGCCGTGGCGCAGCGCGCCCGGCCGCGTGCGTGCCCTGCGGCCCGACGTCTGCGCGGCGGACCTGGAGTGCTCCGACGCCTATGGCATCCCACCGCTCGGAGAACTCTGCCCGAGGAGTCCGGCCCAGCCCCCGCCGAGGCTTCTCGTGCTTGCCGCCGCGAACAGGCCGGGGCTGCTCAAACGCGCCATCGAGGCGGGGGCGCTCGGCTATGTCGACAAGGAGGGCTCGCCGGAACACCTCGTCCGCGGAATCCGGAGCGTCGCCGAGGGGGAACGTTTCGTCGACGACTCGCTGGGCTTCGGTTTCCTCAAGGCCGCCGAAATGCCGCTGACACGGCGGGAGTTAAGCGTCTTGACCTTGGCCGCCGAGGGTGCCTCCGTCGCGGAGATCGCGGGGAGCCTGCACCTGTCGCACGGGACCGTGCGCAACTACATGGCGGCCATCACCCGCAAGACCGGCGCCCGCAACCGCATCGACGCCATCCGCATCTCGCAGGGGGAGGGCTGGCTGTGACCGCCGCGGTGCCACGGGCGTCCAGCTGCCGACCAGATCCCGGTACAGCGGCGAGACGCGCAGCAGCTCGTCGTGCGTCCCGTACGCCGTCCCCGTCCCGTCCATCACGAGCACCCGGCCCGCCCGCCGTGCCGAGCTGATGCGATGCGCGACGACGACCAGCGTGCCGCCCGGCCGTTGCGCGAAGGCACGTTCGGCGCGCTCCTCGGCCTGCGGATCGAGGTGACAGGTCGCCTCGTCGAGGAGGGCGAGCGGGGCGTACGACAGATAGGCCCGGGTCAGCGCGATCAGCTGCCGTTCCCCGGCCGACAGGGCCCCCGGATCGACCGCGGCGTCCGGCCCGCCGAGCCTCTCCAGCAACGGCCCGAGCCCGACCGCCTCGGCCGCCGCGAGCAACTCCGCCGCGGGCACGGGGTCCGGCCGGAAGTGGCCCAGGTTCTCGGCGACGGTACCGGTGAACACGTACGCCTCCTGCGGGATGAGCACCCGCAGGGCCCCGGCCGCCGGCGAGGGCACCGGCTCCCCGCCGACCCGGATGCTGCCATGCCGGGGTGTGAGGAGCCCCGCGACCAGGGCGGTCAGCGTGGACTTGCCGATGCCGCTGGGGCCGACGACGGCCAGGTGGGCGCCGGGCGGGAGGGTGAGGTGGAGGTCCTCGATGACGGGGGCGGCGGTGGGGCCGTAGGCGAAGGTGACGGAGGAGAGGGCCAGGGCGGGGGTTTCGTCGTTCGTCACCGGCGAGTGCAGGGGTGCCATCAAACGTATGTGCTCGCGGTCGGGCGGGGGCGTTGCCCCGTCGAGCCGCTCGCCTGCGGTGGCGGGCGCCAGTCGCCTCAGTACCACCGTCAGCCGCGACCCGCTCGCGCCCAGGCCGTGGACGAGGTTGCGGAGGGCCGGGAGGAGGGACTGGGTGACGTAGGCGAGGGCGCCGACCAGGGCGCCCGTGGTGACGTCGTGGGCGAGGAGCCAGGGGGCGGCGACGAGCAGCAGCACGATCGGGAGCTGTCCACCGACGGCGAGCGCGGCGACGCGCAGGACGCCCCAGCGGGCGAGGGAGCGGGCCGCGCGGAACTCGGCGTCGACCAGGCGCCCGGTGTCGGCGGCGATCCGTTCCTCCGCCCCGGTCGCGGTGATGTCCCTGAGACCCGGACAGACGGCACCCAGCCGGTTCGCCAGCGCCTCGTCGGCCACGAGGAACGCCTCCTGCCGGCGGGCCAGCGGCCGCAGCGTCGCCGCGAACAGGGCGACCCCGGCCAGGAGCGGTGGACCGACCACCAGCAGCAGGAGCGGGGCCAGCGAGAACAGCCCGACCAGCGCGCCGACCGCGGTGAACACGAACGACCTCGACACCATGACCAGCCCGGCGAAGGTGTCCCGCGCGATCTCCACCTGCTGGGTGAGCCCCGAGAGCGCCCCGCTGTCGGCCTCCCGCACCCCACGCCGGACCACCCGCTCCACGAGCAGGTCCCGCAGGGGTTCGACCAGCGCGGCGACCGCGCTGTACACGCGGGCCGTCCCGTAGGCCCCGAGAACCACGCCGACCCCGGCCACCGCGAGCCAGACCAGCCCGATGCCACCCCGTCCGACGAGAAACCCCTCGTCGAGGGCGCGTGCCGGGGCGTACCCGATGAGAAAGGTCTGCCCGGTCTCCAGCACGGACCAGCCACCGAGCCGTACGACGACCCGCCGGCGGGTCCACAGGAAGCGGAGCCCGCGCGGCAGGACCCCACCGCTGTCCCGCACGTCAGTCATCTCCGTCCCCGAACACGCCCCGATACCCCGAGTCCCTCCACAACTCCGCATGCGTCCCCACCGCCCGCACCCGACCCCCCTCCAGCCACGCCACCGCGTCCGCCCGGGCCGCCGTCGCCGCTCGGTGGGCGATCAGGAGCCGCGTGCCGCCCGAGCGGTGGGACAGCAGGGCCTCGGCGATACGGGACTCCGTCACCGTGTCGAGGCTGGAGAGGGCGTCGTCGAGGATCAGCAGGCGGCCGTCGTGGGCGAACGCCCTTGCCAGACCGAGGCGTTGGGATTCGCCGCCCGAGTGCGGGGCGTCGGCGCAGAGCGTGTCGTACCCCTGGGGGAGACGGCGGACGAAATCGTCCGCGTGGGCCGTGCGGGCCGCCTCGCGGACGCGGGTGGGGGAGGGTGCGGAGAGGCCCAGGGCGATCGTGTCCTCGATGGTCGTGCCGAGCAGGGCGGGGCGTTCGAAGGCATAGCCGACGGCCCGGCGCAGTTCGTCGTGGGGCAGGTCGCGCAGGGGGACGCCGTCGAGGAGGATCTCGCCGGTGTCGGGGTCGGCCAGGCGGCCCGCGAGCGCGGCCAGCAGGGATTTTCCGGTGCCGGAGCGACCGACCACGGCGAGCGTCGTGCCGCCGGGGACAAGGAGATCGACGCCGTCGAGCACGGTGCGGTCGCCGCGGCGGGCGGTCACGCCCCGAAGTTCCAACCGGCCGACGCCGGGCGGCAGTTGGCGTACGCCGTAGGTCGGCGCGCGCTCCGTCAGAACCTCGTCGAGGCGGTCCGTGGCGGCGCGGGCCCGGGCCAGCGCCGCGAACTGGCCCACCAGCACGCCGATTCCGGTCGCGAGGACCGCGTACCGAGAGGCCGCCAGCACCTCGCCGACCGTCAGGCGGTGCCGGGTGAGCAGCACTCCGGCGACCGCGACGACGCCGAGTTGCAGAAGCGGCGCGACGGCCGAGGCCTGGCCCGCGGCCCGCCCTTGCACGCGCCACATGCGGTGACCCGCGCGGGCCAGCCCGGGCAGCGGGCGCAGTATCCGCGCCGTCTCCTTCTCGGCCGTACCCGCCGCGCGAACGGTGCGGCGACCGTCCACCGCCTCCGCCAGCGCACTCGCGATACGCCCCTGCACCTGCTGGTACTCCGCCACGCACCGGGTGGTGTCCCGGGCGAACGTCCGCAGCAGCAGCGTCAGTACGGGCGCACCGGCGAGGAAGACCACGGCGAGCCACGGGTCGATGAGGCCGAGCGCCACCATGCCCCCGACGGGGGCCGCGAGCGCGGACAGCAGGGCGGCGCGGGCCGCTGGAGCCGTCCCGGCCTGGGAGGCGTTGCCGACGAGACGGGCGACGAGGTCACCGGAGCCGAAGCGCGCGGTGACCGGGGGGCCCAGGCCCAGTACATGCCCGGTCAGCCGGCGTCGCAGCCATGCCGTCGTGCGGGCGCCGACCGTGCCCGAGAGGAGCGTGTCGCAGGCGTCGAGGAGGGCCATCAGGAGGACCAGCCCGGCGCAGTACAGCACCCAACGGGTCGCGGGAGCGTGGGCGAGCAGCAGGTCGAGGGTGCGGCCGAGCGCGGCCGGAAGCAGCAGGCCCGCCCCGGTCGAGGCCGTGCTCACCAGGCACAGGGCCACACAGTGCGCCCCGCTGTGCCGGGCGGCGAGCCTTGTCAGGGGAACGGCGTCGGCACGAGTCGTCATACGGCCGCGGCCTCGCATCCAGGGTCGAAAGGGATACCGCAAGTCGAAAGGGATACCGCAGAACCCCGGGCGGCCCCTCCCTCGCGGGAGCGGACCGCCCGGAGCTGTGTGCGCACGGTGCTCGTCAGAACGTCACAGACAGAGCAGAACGCTCGCGGCGCTGATGCAGGAGAGCAGGCTGGCCGTGGAGGCGCCGCCGCCACCGTCCGTGTGCTCGTCGGATTCCATGGTCTGCAGGTCGAGCAGTGCCATTTCTTGTCCTTCCTTCTTCTCTGTCACCCGTGGGGACGGGGTTGCGTCACGACTCCGTCAGGTCGCGGAGCCGCGTCTTCGTGGGCCGCCGCAGCGGCGGGAGGAACGGCAGGTGAGCGGAGCCTCGGGAGGCCGCGTCGAGCGCGAGCAGACACCCTGCCGTTCCGGTCGCGAGGTCCATGGAGAGCCGCATCATCTGGTGCCCGGGGAAGGCCAGTTGGCCCTCGTACGCCATCGCGTACCAGCCCAGTGCGGCGATCTGTTCGGTCAACTGCCGCTGGGTCGCCTCCGGCTGTGTGGTGCGGCCGAGGTGCAGGATCATCCCGGCACGGCCCTGGAAGAGACCGGGCTGCGCGTAGAAGCGGGAGGTCGCGGCGGTGAGGATACCGGCACGCGCCTTCTCGAACTCCGCGTCGGCGGTGTGCGCGAGATAGTCGTCGAGGACCATCCCGATCCCTGCGCTGCCGTCCCCGAGATACGGCAGGGTCCGCCAGCCCTCGTCGACCTCGAGGCCGCCACCGCTCTTCTGCACGACACAGCTGTCCAGATCCCGGCGCAGCGCCACTCCGGCAGCCTCCAGCAGCCGTTCGTCGCCGGTCCGCTCGTACTGCCGCAGCAGGAACAGCGCGGGCCCGCTCGCCCCTCGCAGCAACCCGGCCCGCCGGCGCCGCACCCCCGTCTCGGGCAGCGGTTCCGCGAGACGTCGTACGAGAAGGTCCGCGACCTCGGCGGCACGCTCCCGCAGCTCCGACTCGCCCGTGGTGCGCGCCAGTTCGCCGAGGACCAGGCCGAGGCCGGCCAGGCCGCCGTCGAGGTCGGAGGAGAGGTGCCGCCACTTCTCGGCGACGATGCCCTCGACCAGGTCCAGGGCCCGCCGGCGGTGGCCGAGCCGGGCGAGGACGTGGGCGACGCCGGCGAGACCGTCGTAGAGGCCGAGCGGCGTGCCCGCCGGCGCCGGGTCCGTGTGGGCGAGGAGCCAGCGCTCGCCCTCCTCGTAGCGCTCGGCGCCCGCCTCGGCGAGCGTGTACAGCACGCCGGCCGCGCCGTGGGCGAGTCCGAGGCCGCCGCCGTCGGAGAACTGGGCGATGTCGCCCGGGAAGAGCCGGTCGTCGCGCTCCGGGGTGGCCGAGGCGAGGATCGCCTTGACCATGGAGTCATGGCTGTGCGGCCGGTCCTCGGGGCGGACGAACGCCGGTGCCGCCACGCCCCCGCCCCGCGTGATCTCGGCGACCGCCTCGTCCAGGAACTCCCTCGGCACGTCCGGGAACTGCTCGGCGACCACCTCGGCGAGATGGGCCGCCTTGCCCCGGTCGACCACGAACAGCGTGGTCACGGGCAGGAACAGCGCGAGCCGTAAGCAGGCCAGCGCATACCGGTCGACATCGGTGCCGGTGCGGTCGGGCGGGGCGAAGAAGCCGGGGTGGGCGACCACCTGGCGGCCGTTCTCCGTCACCGGGGCCGCCGCCTCGAAGTCGATGAGGAAGACCGACTCCTCGTCCGGCGCGACCATGATGTTGAAGACGTGCAGGTCGTTGAAGACGATCCCGCGCGCGTGCACCGCCTCCACCGCGCGCTCGACGGCCCCGTGGATGTGCACCGCCCACTCGGCGTAGGCCCGCACGGCATCCGGGTCCGGGTCCGGCGTCAGCAACGGATGGCGCTCGGCGAAGAACGAGTTGAGCGGACGCCCCTCGACGAAGTCCATGACCAGGAACCGGTGGTCGCCCAGCGTGAACCAGTCCCGCACCTCGGGCACCACACCGGTACCCGCCACCTGCTCCAGCGCGGCCTTCTCCCGCTCCAGCCGCGCGATCGCGTCCGCCCCGTCCGAGGCCAGCCCCGCGTGCGGCCGCCCCTCCTTGAGGACCACCTTGCGCCCGTCACGGGTGTCGGTGCCCGCGTACACCCCGCCGCCGTTGGAGAAGTGCATCGCCTTCTCGATCCGGTACGGCAGCTCGCCCACCGTCGTGTTGTTGCGCGCCGCCAGATGCGGCTGGAGGAACTCCGGCAGCGTCACCCACGTGGGTACGTCGAAGGACGGTGCCCTGCGGTCCGGCACCAGCCGGCCCTCGCCGTCCCGCACCGCCGGCACGAGCGAGCCCCGCTCGTCGACGGTGAAGGTGCGCGCGAAGGCGCCGTAACGGACGTAGAGCGGACCCTCGTACCAGCGGAGATCGGTGAGGATGTACGGCCCCTCGAAGCCCTCCAGCAGGCTGCCCAGCTCGCGCAGTACGAGGTGCAGCTGTTCCTCGTCGGCCGGGTAGATCGTGACGAACTTGCCGCTGGTGTCACGGCCCGCGTACTTGGTGTTGCGCAGATGCAGCAGATGCGGTCCCGGCACGAACTTGAACGGGATGCGACGCGGTACGCAGTGGTCCCACACGATCGCGGCGATCCGCTCGGCGTTCTCCCGGGTGGCCGAGGCGTGGATCTTCCAGCCCTGGGACGGCCCCTCCACCGGGTTCCCGTCCGCGTCCAGCGGCGTCAGCGTCAGCCAGTCGCCGATCCGCGCCGCCGCCCAGCCCTCGGGCACCTCACGGCGGGCCGTGTCGAACTCGGGCGCGGACTGCTCACCGGCCGCCGAGAGCCGGTCCGGCGTCTCGTAGAAGTGTCTGTCCGCCAGTGCGTACACCTCGTACCGCTTGTCCATCGAACCCCCTCCGTGGCCCGGCATCGACACTTCCAGCCATCGGACGGCCCGGGACAGTCACGTCTGTCACGAGATCACCGTGCGGTACGCATGCGTCAAGTCATGTTCGGTGCGTTTCGACCGGACACGCCCACTGACCTCCACGGAATGCTCACAGGGGCTGCGCACGCGCCACATACGCGCTGTAATTGCGGACGTGGTCACTGAGGGCGCGGAGGGACGCAGAACGAGAATCCTGCGTGCCGAGGCTGCCCTGAAAGCGTTCACGAGCGGTCCGGCCTCGCCCGAACGGGTCCGTCGTGTGCTGGAACAGACGCTCGTCTACGCCGGTGCGGCCTGCGCCGCCGTGTACTCGCCGAGCCAGGACGGCGAGCTGCTGTGCCTGGTCGAGTCGGCGGGTGTGCCGCGCACGCTGTTCGGGCTGCGCGACAGCTACCCCCGCTCCGGACACTCCGCGGTGGCCGACGCCCACCGCTCGGGCGGCGCGGTCTGGCTCGGGCCCAAGGAGCTCGCCGAGGGCGCGGAGGCCCGGCGCACGCCCTCGCGGGACTTCCATATGGCGGTGCTGCCCGCGCACGGGGACGACGGCGGAGGCTGGCTCCTGGCCATCAGTGAGCGCCCCGACGGCTTCGACACCGACGACCGCAAGTGTCTGGAGCTGATCGCCGACATGGTCGGCAGCCCCGCCCCGTCCCGCGGCACGGAGGGCGGCGAACTGCCCGCGGGCGCCTTCAGCCTGGCGATGGACACCGGCCGGGTCGAGGTCGGCGACGACATCCTGGGGCTGTTCGCCCTCACCCGGGACGGGTTCGACGGCAAGGTGGAGACCCTGCTGGGCCTGACCGTGCCGGAGGACCTGCCCTCACTGATGTCCGTCGTCGAGGCCGACCACATGTCGATCGGCGAGCGCGAGCTGGAGTTCCGGGTGCTGCAGCCGTCCGGACCGCCGAAATGGCTGCGACTGCGCGGGCGTCTGGTGCCCGGCGGCGAGGGCCGGCCCGCGCGGCTCGTGGGAACGGTCGCCGACGCCTCCTCGCTGCGCTCCGACGTCACCGACGTGGCCCGCGTCCAGCGCCTGGCCGCCGCCCTCGCCACCGCCGGCACCGTCCGCGACGTCAGCCAGGCCGTGGTGGCCGCCCTGCGCAAGCCGCTGCGGGCCGACCGTATCGCGCTCGCCGAGCTGGAGGGCGACCGGCTCGTCGTCACCGTCCTCGACCCGCCCGAGCCGGAGTCGTGGCCCGAGCTGTGGCGCCTGGAGTGGCGCTCCGAGTGGCCCGACGCGCCGGTGCGCGCCATGCCGACCCTGGCCGCCGCGTTGCGCGAGGGCCGCGCCCAGATCTGGCCGGCCGGCACCGCCCTGGAGGACGCGCTCGCCGACGTCGGCCCCGGCGGCCTTGCCGTCCTGCCGCTCCCGGCCGGCAACCGCATGGCCGGCGCCTGCGTCATCGGCTGGGACACCCCGCACGACTTCGGCCCCGACGAGCGCGCCCTGCTCACCGCCTCCGCCGGCCTGGCGGGTCAGGCCCTGATGCGCGCCCACGCCTTCGACGCCGAGCACGAACTCGTCGGCATGCTCCAGCGCCAGCTGCTCCCGCGCCGTCTGCCCAAGCTGCCCGGCGCGGTCGCCGTCGCCCGCTATCTGCCCGCGACCGCGGGACTGGAGGTCGGCGGCGACTGGTACGACGTGATCCCGCTGCCCGGCAACCACGTCGCCCTCGTCATCGGCGACGTCCAGGGCCACAGCACGGCCGCCGCCACCCTCATGGGCCAGATGCGCACCGCCCTGCGCGCCTACGCCGTCGAGGGGCACCCGCCGGACGTGGTCGTCTCCCACGCCAACCGCCTGCTGCTGGACATCGAGACCGACCTCTTCGCCACCTGCTGCTATGTCGACGTCGACATGGAGGAGGGCTCCGCCTGGTACGTCCGCGCAGGCCACCTGCCGCCGGTGCTGCGTCACCCGGACGGCTCCACGGAGATCCCGGAGACGGACGGTGGACCGCCCCTCGGCGTCATGGCCCAGGCCGACTTCCCGCTGAGCGTGCTCCGGCTGCGCCCCGGCACCCTGGTCGCCCTGACCACCGACGGCCTCGTGGAGTCCGCGGAGACGGACATCGACACCGGTCTCGACCGCCTCGCCCACGAACTCTCCGTGTCCGACCCGGCCCACCTCGGCCTGGTCGCCGACGCCCTGCTCGGCAACGCCCACCGCAGCGACGACGTCGCCCTGCTCCTGCTGCGCTACGACGGCATGGCACTGCGTCCGCTGCGCGAGAGCTGGACGGTGTGGCGCGTCCCCCAGGCCGTCGGACACGCCCGCCGCTTCACCCGGCGCACCCTGCGCTCCTGGGGCGTGGCCCAGGACGACCAGGACACCATCCTGCTCGTCGTGTCCGAGCTGACCACCAACGCCCTCGTGCACACCGGCGGCCAGGTCCGTCTGGACCTCACCCTTCTCGACAACCTGCTGCGCGTCTCGGTCGCCGACACCTCGCCCCGCACTCCCGCCCAGCCGACCAACATCGGCTGGGAGGCCACCGGCGGTCGCGGCATCCTCCTCGTCGAGGCCATGTCGGAGACGTGGGGGTCCGTTCCGGTCAGCGGCGGCAAGCAGGTGTGGGCCGAGATCGGGCTCAGCCGTCCGTGACGTTGGCCGTGATCAGCCGCAGCAACTGCTTGGCCAGGGCGTCCTGTTCGGGCGCTCGGGACCGCCTGAGCAGGGTGGTGCGGCTGCTCACCGAGGTCGGTGACCCCGAACAGACCACCGTGGCCTTCGCACTCGGCGATGACCTGGTCACCGTGGCCGCCGAGGACGACCTGGACAGCGCGATCCGCCTCATGCGCGAGCACGCCGTGCGCCGTGTCCCGGTCGTCGACCCCTGGCCGCCCCGTCGGCATGGTCTCCCCGGGCGACCTGGCGATGGAGCGCGACCCGGAGTCGGCCCTCGGCGGTATCAGTGTTGCCCGGCCCCCACCCGAGCACTCGAACGGGGCCCACGGGCGGGTGTTTGCCGCGGCTCCCTCGGTGCGGGCCGTCGGCGTGGTGTTTGGCCGGGGAGCCGCCGGGGACTCGGTCGGCAGACTCTGACGCAGAAGGAAGATGAACCGTCGTGACCGCGCACGCCAGTGAGAAGCCCGTCGTCCGTCGACCGGAGACCGGCTGGTCGAAGGCCCGGCGTCTGCGGGGCAAGGGTGTCCTGCGGACCTGTCTGCCGGCCGTCGTCGACGAGGCCACCACCCGAACGGCCCTCTCGGGCACGGACGGGAACATCGTGCGGGGCGAGGACTGACCGGCTCCCGCGCCGCCCGCCCCTCAGCCGCCGGCACAGCACGGTCGTAGCAGCAGGCCGTCCGACGAAACGGACGCTTTACGGCGATCGACGCTATGGTGAAGCAGATGAAGGCTCTTGTGCTGTCCGGCGGTGCCGGTACTCGATTGAGGCCGATCACGCATACGTCGGCCAAGCAGCTCGTGCCCGTGGCCAACAAGGCTGTTCTCTTCTACGGACTGGAGTCCATCGCCGCCGCCGGTATCACCGAGGTCGGTGTCATCGTCGGTGACACCGCCGAGGAGATCCAGGAAGCGGTCGGTGACGGATCCAAGTTCGGTCTGGAGATCACCTACATTCCCCAGGAGCGGCCCCTCGGGCTGGCCCACGCGGTACTGATCGCGCGGGACTGGCTCGGCGACGACGACTTCGTGATGTATCTGGGTGACAACTTCATCGTCGGGGGCATCACCGCCCTCGTCGACGAGTTCCGCAGAAACCGGCCCGACGCCCAGATCCTGCTCACCCAGGTGGCCGACCCCCGCTCCTTCGGCGTCGCCGAACTCGACGGCTCCGGCCAGGTCATCGGCCTGGAGGAGAAACCCGAGCACCCCAAGAGCGACTTCGCCCTCGTCGGCGTGTACCTGTTCACGCCCCTCATCCACGAGGCCGTCCGCGCCATCCGCCCCTCCTGGCGGGGTGAACTGGAGATCACCCACGCCATCCAGCACCTCATCGACGACCGAGCCGACGTGCGCTGCACGGTCATCAAGGGGTACTGGAAGGACACCGGGAACGTCGTCGACATGCTCGAGGTCAACCGGACCGTCCTGGAGGCCATGGACCGCCGTATCGACGGCGAGGTGGACGAGGAGTCCGAGACGATCGGGCGGGTCGTGGTGGAGGAGGGCGCGCGGGTCGAGCGCTCACGGATCGTCGGCCCGGTCGTGATCGGCGCCGGGACCGTCGTGCAGGACTCCTACGTCGGCCCCTTCACCTCCGTCGCGGAGAACTGCCGGATCACCGACAGCGAGCTGGAGTTCTCCATCGTGCTGCGCGACTCCTCGATCCTCGGGGTCGGCCGGATCGAGAACTCCCTCATCGGCCGGCACGTCGAGGTGACCCCGGCCCCCAGTGTCCCCAGCGCCCACCGTCTCGTCCTCGGCGACCACAGCAAGGTGCAGATCCATACATGAACCTTCTCGTCACCGGTGCCGCCGGTTTCATCGGCTCCTGCTACGTCCGCACCCTGCTCGCCTCCGCGGTGCCCGACGCGCCGACGATCACCGTGCTGGACAAGCTCACCTACGCCGGCAACCTCGACAACCTCGAACTCGACCATCCCCGGCTGGAGTTCGTCCAGGGCGACATCCGCGACGCCGAACTGGTCGACAAGCTCGTCGCCGAGGCCGACCAGGTGGTGCACTTCGCCGCCGAGTCCCACGTGGACCGCTCGATCAGCGGCGCGACCGACTTCGTCCTGACCAACGTGGTCGGCACCCAGACCCTGCTGGACGCGGCCCTGCGCCACCGGGTCGGCCCCTTCGTGCACATCTCCACCGACGAGGTCTACGGTTCCATCGGGGAGGGCTCCTGGCCCGAGACCCACCCGCTGCAGCCCAACTCCCCGTACTCCGCCTCCAAGGCCTCCTCGGACCTCCTCGCCCTCGCCTACCACCGCACCCACGGCCTGGACGTCCGCGTCACCCGCTGCTCCAACAACTACGGCCCCCACCAGTACCCCGAGAAGGTCATCCCGCTGTTCGTCACCAACCTCCTGGACGGCAAGAAGGTCCCGCTGTACGGCGAGGGCCTCAACGTCCGCGACTGGCTGCACGTCGAGGACCACTGCCAGGGCGTCGAACTGGTGCGCACGAAGGGGCGCCCGGGGGAGGTGTACAACATCGGCGGCGGCACCGAACTCAGCAACAAGGAGCTCACCGGGCTGCTGCTGGAGGCCTGCGGGGCCGACTGGGACATGGTCGAGTACGTCGAGGACCGCAAGGGCCACGACCTGCGCTACTCGGTCGACTGGAGCAAGGCCCGGGACGAACTCGGCTACCGCCCGCGCCACGACTTCGCCACCGGCCTCGCCGACACGATCGCCTGGTACCGCGACAACCGCGCCTGGTGGGAGCCCCTGAAGCGGCGGTCGGCATGAGGTGGCTGGTCACGGGGGCCGGCGGCATGCTCGGCCGGGACACGGTCGACGAACTGACCCGGCGCGGCGAGGACGTCACGGGCCTCGACCACGCTGCCCTGGACATCACCCGGCAGGACGCGGTCGAGGCGGTGCTCGCCGACCGGCGCCCCGACCTCGTCGTCAACTGCGCCGCGTACACGGCCGTCGACGACGCCGAGACCGACGAGCAGCAGGCCCTGCGGATCAACGGCGACGGACCCCGCCACCTCGCCCGCGCCTGCGCGGCCCTCGGCGCCCGTCTGATCCACGTCTCCACCGACTACGTCTTCGCGGGCGACGCCGACACCCCGTACCCGGAGAACCACCCCACGGCCCCGCGCACCGCCTACGGCCGTACCAAGCTGGCCGGAGAGCTGGCCGTGGCCGAGGAGCTCCCCTCATCGAGCGCAATCGTGCGAACCGCTTGGCTCTACGGGGTCCACGGGCGTAGTTTCGTCCGCACGATGATCGACCTGGAGTCCCGTCGCGACACCCTCGACGTCGTCGACGACCAGCGCGGTCAGCCCACCTGGAGCGCCGACGTCGCCGCACGCGTCGCCGACCTCGGCCCCCACGTGGGCCGGGGCGCGAGCCGTGTCCTGCACGCCACCAGCTCCGGCGAGGCCACCTGGTGCGAGCTGGCCCGCGAGGTCTTCCGCGGCCTCGGCGCCGACCCCGACCGGGTGCGGCCGGTCGGCAGCGAGGCCTTCCCCCGCCCGGCGCCCAGGCCCGCGTACAGCGTCCTCGCCCACGGCCGCTGGCGGGAGCTCGGTCTGCCGCCGCTGCGCGACTGGCGCGCCGCCCTGCACGAAGCCCTTCCCCTGATCCGCAAGGAGTCCCCTTCGTGAAGCGTCACGAATTCCTGCGGGGCCTGCACAAGGCCACCGCCAACCGCAACTACCTGGAGATCGGAGTCAACGACGGACGCAGCCTCAAGCTGTCGAGGGTGCCCAGCATCGCGATCGACCCCGCCTTCAAGGTGGTCACGGAGATCAAGTGCGACGTCCACCTGGTGAAGGCCACCAGCGACGACTTCTTCGCCCGCGACAACCCCCTCGCCCACCTCAAGGGCGGCCGCCACCCGGTGCGCAACCTGCGCCGGGGCCGCAGCCCGCTCGGGTACTGGCGGCGCACCACCCTCGACCTGTCCTTCATCGACGGCATGCACCTGTTCGAGTACGCGCTGCGGGACTTCATCAACATCGAGAAGCACGCCGACTGGTCCAGCGTGATCGTCTTCGACGACATGCTGCCGCGCAGCATCGACGAGGCCGCCCGTGACCGGCACACCGACGCCTGGACCGGTGATGTCTACAAGGTCATCGAGATCCTGAACCGCTACCGCCCCGACCTGGTGACGGTCCTGGTCGACACCCAGCCCACCGGCCAGCTGGTGGTCTTCGGCGCCGACCACACCAGCACCGTCCTCAAGGACAAGTACGACGAGATCATCGCCGAGTTCGAGGTGCCCGACCCGCAGAAGGTGCCCGAGGCGGTTCTGGAGCGCGTGAAGGCGGTCAAGCCGGAGACCCTGCTGGAGGCCGACTTCTGGCGGCCGCTGGTGCGCGCCCGCAACCGGGGCCTGAAGCGTGGCCGCGGCTGGGACGCGCTGCGTACGGCCCTGGAGCCGTACGCCGTCAGCCGCTGACGCCCCGGAGCGTCTCGTAGTAGGCGGTGCAGGCCTCGTACGACGGCAACAGCCCGGCCTCCCGGGCCTCGGCCAGCGACGGGGCCTCCTCGTCCTTCGGCGACAGCCGCGGAGTGATGCCCTCGGGCCAGGTGATGCCCAGGTCCGGGTCCAGGGCGTGCACGGCGTGCTCGCGCTCGGGCGCGTAGCCCTCCGACGTCAGGTACACCACGGTCGCGTCGTCGGTCAGGGCCATGAAGGCGTGCCCGAGCCCCTCCGCGATGAACAGGGCGTGCCGGGTGTCGTCGTCGAGGCGCACCGCCTCCCACTGCGCGAACGTGGGTGAGCCGACACGCAGGTCGACCACGACGTCCAGGATCGCGCCGCGCACGCAGCTGACGTACTTGGCCTGCCCGGGCGGCACGTCCGCGAAGTGCACGCCGCGCACCACGCCCCAGCGGGAGACCGAGCAGTTGGCCTGCTTGAGGGAGAGGTCGTACCCGGTGGCCTCGCGGAACTCCTCCCCGCGATACCACTCGTGGAAGCTGCCCCGCTCGTCCGGGAAGACCTTCGGTTCAAGCGCCCAGGCGCCCGCTATCCCTAGTGATCGCACGCTGTCACGCCTTTCGAGCCTTGGAACCGGATGCCGTACGCCGCCCGAGGACCGCGGCGAGCACTCGCCGTGCCTTGCGGGCCAGTCGGCTCAGAGCCGACGGTCCGGGGTTCGGTACCACCTTGACCGAGTCGGTGTCCGCACGCAGGGCGAGCGGCAGCGGGAGGAAGCGCGGTTCGGCGGCGTCGGGCGCCGCGGAGAACGCGGTCCGCCAGGTCGCGCCGCTCAACTCGCCGACGGGCAGGGCCACTTCGAGCAGCGCCCCCTCCCCGGACGGGGACAGTGTGCCGGTCGTGTCCACGGAGCGGCCCGACGAGGTCAGCCGCAGCAGTACGGAGGTCTCCTCGTGGACGTGCAGCGGCAGGGGAGCGCGGAGCCGGGCCCCGGAGACGCTGACGGTCTCGAGGTCGAGCCGCTCCAGGCCGAGGCGCTTGTTCGCGCGGTCCACGTCCAGGGAGAGGTTGTCGTGCGGGTCGGTCCAGTACGGCAGCACCACATGCCCGCCCACGACGGCGGCGGGCGCGGCGGCACGGGCCCTGCCCGGCCCCGGTCCGATCCGCGCCTCCTTGCTCCAGCCGCCCAGCCTGACCCGGGCGTAGGTGTCCCACAACCCGACGCGCAGCGGGCCGCCGTCCACCACGGCGGCCGGATCGACGGTGGCCGTGGCCCGCAGGACCAGCCGGACGTTCCCGCTGTCCTCGACCGGCACGATCTCCCGGGTGACCTCGATGGGCTGGAAGTACTGGGCGGCGGTGGACCGTTCGCGCACCAGCAGGTCCAGGGTGGCCTTGCCGAACCGGTCGACGGTGTCCGCGCAGACCCAGATCTTGGCCTCGGCGACGTCACGCGGCGGCCCGTCCAGCGGGGCGCGGACCCCGCCGCCGGGGAACGCCAACGCGGCGCCGCCCGCCGTGAATTCGGCGGCCACGTCGATCCGTAGTTTGCCGTCCCGCCACTCCAGCTTCCCGGGCGCGGGCTTGAGGGTGAGCCCGGCCTCCCACTCGGCGAACGCCACCACGTCGTCGTAGCGGTCGGCGGCGATCAGCGCGGCGACGACCTGCTGGGTCGCCTGCAGACCGGCCGCGACACCGGGACCGAACCGCTCGCCGGCGATGTGGTGGATCTCCTCGAACAGCTTGCGACGGTAGTCCTCCGGCATCTTGAGGAAGCGTTTGCCGCGCAGTCGCTCCACCATTTCCACCCGCAGCCACCGCCGGTGCAGGGAGTCGCGCACCGGCCCCGGCTCGGTGTACTCCTCGACGACGTCGAGGGCCTCGCGCAGGTTCTTGAAGTAGCCGACGGGATCGAACTGTTGGATGCCGGCGTTCGCCTCGTCGTCGCGCCGGATGTGGTAATAGCAGACGTAGTCGCCGATCACGGAGACGTTCGCGGCGCGCAGATACGCCTCCACCACGAAGACGTGGTCCTCCAGCCGCCGCCGGCCCTCCGGGAAGCGCAGACCGGTCTCGTCGAGGAACGCCTTGCGGAACATCTTGTGCGGGGTGAGGCTGTCGATCAGCGGGGCGTTCTCGACGGAGGCGCGCGGCCGGTTCTTGCGGAACAGCTCCACCGGCACCTGACGGCCCTTGCCGGCCATCTTGCCGACGATCACATCGGCGCCGTTGGCCACCCCGTAGCCGTACATCCGCTCCAGGGCCTCGGTGCCGAGGCTGTCGTCGTTGTCGACGAACATCACGTACTCGCCGCGGGCGGCCTCGATGCCGACGTTGCGCGGCTTGCCCGACCAGCCCGAGGGCTCCTGGTGGATCACCCGGACCCGCGGCTCCTTGGCCGCGAGTTCGTCGAGCCGGGCCGGCGTGGCATCGGTGGAGCCGTCGTCGACGAAGATCGCCTCGTACTCGTCGGGAGGCAGGGACTGCTCCAGCAACGAGGTGATGCAGTCCTCGATGTAGGGCCCCGGGTTGTAGACCGGGACGATGACGCTGACCTTGACCGGCATCGGGCTTCCGAGCCCCCTCGGTTCGCTTGCCGTGCGTGATGGTGCGGTGGCCAGATGCTAACCCGGCCGGGGACCCCGGCCCCACTCCGCCCCTCCCTCGAACGCCCGTTCGTGGTCGGATCAGCCGTGCGTCTTGGCGAGCAGCTCCAGGATCTCGGCCGTGGTGCCGGTCTCGCCCAGCCGCGGGAAGATCCGCTCCACGCTGTTGAGATGGGCCTCGGGGCTCATGTCGCTCATCGCGTCGGTGGCCAGAGTGACGTGATAGCCGTGCTCGTACGCGGCCCGCGCGGTGGACTCCACGCCGATGCTGGTGGCGATGCCCGTCAGCACGATCTGTGTGACACCGCGGCGGCGCAGCTGGACGTCGAGGCCGGTGCCGTGGAAGGCACCCCAGTTGCGCTTGGTGACGGTGATGTCGCCGGCGTGCCCGGCCAGTTCAGCGACGATCACGTCCCAGCCCTCCGGACGGGTCCCGCCGCGGCCGGCCGCCTCGGTGCGGCCGGGGACCATGTCCCCGCCGTCGGCGGCGAAGGAGACCCGGACCAGCACCACGGGCAGCCCCTGGGCGCGGAAGGCGTCGGCGAGCTGCGCCGAACGGGTGACGACCTCGGCGCCGGTATACGGCTGGACGGGGGCGGCGGCGATGCCGGCCTGGAGGTCGATCACGACGAGGGCGGTGCGCGGGTCGAGAGCGGTGACGGTCATGGGTCAGGCCTTTCCTGAGCGTGCGCGTGTGCGGAGGGAACGGTCGGGCAGGGCGGTCGCCAGGAGCAGCGCCGACCCGGCGAGCATGAACAGGGCCAACTCGTGCAGCCCGGGCGTGTCGGTGCGGTGGGTGAAGAAGGCCGCGGTGGCGGCGCAGGACCCCAGCGCGCCGAGGTACGAGACGGTGCGCGGCAGACCGGCGGCCGGGGCGCTGCGCTCCGGCTCGGCCTGCCGGTAGTTCTGGGTCGCGAGCCCGATCAGGCCCCGAGGCAGGCCCATCACCGCCGAGCGGTACCCGACGGGCCGGTGCCGACGAGATGCGGGCGGCGAGGCCCGTACATGTCCATGAGCCGCCCGGCCACCGGCTGACCGACGGCGGTGGTCAGGTACAGCCCCGGGACCAGCCACGCCGTTTGGGCGGACGGCGCGCCGGAGGCGACACCTATGGGCACCAGTGCGACGGCGATCATCGAAGTCGACCGGGTTGGGCACGGACCCGAGGGGCATCGGCGCGACGAGCCGCCGGTCGAAGCCGTTGGAGGGAGGAGCCGGCCTTCGTTCGGTGCTCGGTATCACGGCTTCGTGAGCCGTTCCAGCAGTGCCAGCCCCGCCAGGAGCGTGTGCCGCTCGTCCTCGGTGAACCGGTCCTGCACGGCCCGGGCCAGCCACTCCTCGCGCGCCAGCCGGTCGCCCTCCACACGCTGCCGGCCGGCGTCGGTCAGCGTCACGAGCTGGCGGCGGCCGTCGTCCGGGTCGGGGCGGCGCCGGATCAGCCCCTGGCGGTCCAGGGCGCCGAGTGTGGTGGCCATCGACTGCGGTCGTACGCCCTCCGCGGTGGCCAGCGCACTCGCCGTCGCGGCGCCGTGCTTGGCGACCAGGGTGAGTGCGGAGACCTGCGACGGGGTGAGTTCGTCGTCCTCCGCGACCTCCCTGATCCGGCGGCGCAGCCGACTGAACACAACGCGCAGATCACGCGCGGCACGCGCTGCGGAGCCGGTGATGCTCTCGGGAGGATCGGTGGCCGTTGGGTCCATGCCCTCACCGTAGGGCCGTCAGCTGAAACTGTCCAGTCTGAACTGAACAGTTCAGTCTGTAGATCGAATCACTGATCGACCATCGGCCCGCGCGGCTCGGCCCGCGCCCCGAGCGCGCTGGGACCTTAGGCTGGCCGCGTGCGCCTGCTGCTCATGTCCGACACCCACCTCCCGAAGCGGGCAAGGGAACTGCCCGCGCGGCTCCTCGCCGAACTCCCGCGCGCCGACGTCGTGTTCCACGCCGGGGACTGGGTGGACACCGCCACCCTCGACCTGCTGGAGAGCCGCTGCCGCGGACTCGTCGGCGTGTACGGCAACAACGACGGGCCGGACCTGCGGGCCCGGCTGCCCGAGGTGGCGTACACCGAGATCGGCGGCCTGCGCTTCGGCGTCGTGCACGAGACGGGAGCGGCGCAGGGCCGTGAGGCGCGCTGTGCGGCCCGGTACCCGGAGCTGGACGTGCTGGTCTTCGGGCACAGCCACATCCCGTGGGACACCACCGCTCCCGGCGGGTTGCGCCTGCTCAACCCCGGATCGCCGACCGACCGCCGACGTCAGCCCCACTGCACGTACATGACCGCCACGGTCGGCGACGGGCGGCTCACGGAGGTGGAGTTGCACCGCCTGCCGCCGCGGTAGGGCCCGGTTTCGGAGCGGCTGCCCGGGGCACCCGGCACGGTCGACGATCCGGTCCCGTCCGAGGGACTGTCAGACCCGGCTGTACCAAAGAGGCGGGCGCGGTCGCCGGGCAGCCCGGTGACGGGGCACGTTTCGTCCGGGGCTTCCACGCCGTCGCGCTCGGCGCCGCCGGCCTCTGTGCGGCCGCCGCGGTGCCGGCACTGGTCCTGTTGCCCGGTGTGCTGTTCCCGGGCGGCGAGAGGTGACCCGATCGGCGCGACGCACGAAGGCCGGGCCGCCGCACAGGTGGGCAAGCGGCCCGGGCGCTGCGAGTGTGCGCTGTCACGGACCTCCTTCCCGCAGAGGTGCTGTGCGGAGGCATGATGCCTCGTTGTGCGGTGGCTACCCCTTTCGGGCCGCCCCACACATCCGCATCCGGTGATTTTCCCGGGCCGTCACCCGACCTGCGCCGGAGGACGGACGGCTCCCCCGGAAGGATCACCTCCGCCGCCGGCGCCGCACACGCGCGACGACCAGCGCC
Source organism: Streptomyces sp. NPDC001617 (assembly GCF_053596855.1). Classification (NCBI taxonomy): domain Bacteria; kingdom Bacillati; phylum Actinomycetota; class Actinomycetes; order Kitasatosporales; family Streptomycetaceae; genus Streptomyces; species Streptomyces sp. NPDC001617. The sequence continues at coordinate 106,146 of NZ_JBSFHA010000007.1, read as the reverse complement.
ACCACCACGACCGCCGCGACCCCCACGGCCGCACGCTTGGCCACCGGCACCCCGGCCGTGCGCAGCAGGTCGAGCGGCTCGGCCTCCGTCGGCTCCTCCTCGGCCTCGGCCGGGGCCTGCTCGGGTTCGCCCAGCCGCTGGGACAGGCACTCGGCGAACTGGCCGACGAGCCGGTCGCCCACCTCCGCCATCACCCCGCGCCCGAACTGCGCCGGACGTCCGGTCACCGTGAGGTCGGTACGCACCGACACGGCCGTACCGCCGTCGTGTTCGGCCAGGGTGCCGGTCACCGTGGCCCGCGCGGTGCCCTGGCCGCGGGTCTCCCGGCCGCTGGCGATCAGCACCATGCGGTGCGCGGTCTCGTCCTGCTCCTCGAAGACGGCGGTGCCCTTGTAGGTCACGGTGATCGGGCCCACCTTGACCTTCACCGAGCCGGCCACCGTCTTGCCGTCGTACTCCTCGACGCTCGCCCCGGGCATGCAGGGCGCGACCCGCTCGATGTCGAGGAGCGTCCGCCAGGCGTCGTCGACCGGGACCGGCACGGTGAACTCGTGGTGCAGTTCCATGACTTCCTCCAGTGGGTTACGGCGACGAGTGGATCGTCCCCGCGGTGGCCGTCAGCGGGGCGCCGCTGCCACCCCAGCGCAGCGCCACGATCTCGGCGGCGACGGAGACGGCGACCTCCTCGGGCGTACGGGCGCCCAGGTCGAGGCCGACCGGGGAGCGCAGTCGGGACAGCTCGGCCTCGGTGAGCCCGGCGTCGACCAGGCGCTTGAGGCGGTCGTCGTGGGTGCGGCGACTGCCCATCGCACCGATGTAGGCGGCCGGTCGGCGCAGTGCCTCCTCCAGCAGCGGCACGTCGAACTTGGGATCGTGGGTGAGCACGCAGACGACAGTGCGCTCGTCGGTCTCGGTGCTCTGGAGATAGCGGTGCGGCCAGTCGACGACCACCTCGACGGCGCCCGGGAAGCGCTTCGGCGTGGCGAAGACCGGGCGGGCGTCGCAGACGGTGACCCGATAGCCGAGGAAGCTGCCGATGCGGGCGACCGCGGCCGCGTAGTCGATGGCGCCGAAGACCAGCATGCGCGGGGGCGGGGCGAAGGAGTGCAGGAAGACCGTGACCGCGTCCTCGCGGCGCTCGCCGTGCGGGCCGTAGTGCCGCAACCCCGTGGCGCCGAGGGCGAGTTCACCCCGGGCGTCGGCGGTGACGGCCACGTCGAGGCCGGTCGAGCCCAGTGTGCCGGACACCTCCTCCGGCCAGACGGCGAGGGTGGCCCCGATGCGCGCCGGGCCGTCCGTCACCGTCGCCACGGTCACCGGGCGGCCCGCGGCGACGGACTCCGCGACGGCCGTGAAGCCGGGGTCGGTCTCGTGCGTGACGGGCCGGACCAGCAGGGTGATCTCGCCCCCGCAGGTCAGCCCCACCGCGAACGCGTCCTCGTCGCTGTACCCGAAGGTCTCCAGCCGGGCCTCCCCGCTCTCCACGACCTCCTTGGCGAGCTCGAACACCGCGCCCTCCACACAGCCCCCGGACACGCTCCCCACGGCCTCGTCACCGGGCCCCACCGCCATCGCCGCACCGGGATCGCGCGGCGCGCTGCGGCTGACGGCCACGACCGTCGCCAGCCCGAACGGACGGCCGGCCGCATACCAGTCGCTCAGCGCCGGAAGAATGTCACGCACGTTCCGCTCCTTCCACCGGGGCCGGTTCGGCCCCGCGTACCACCGCCGCCAGCCGCTCCAGCGCCGCCAGGCTGTGCCCCTCCACGAAGGCGTCCACGCTCGGCAGCGCCGCCGCCATCCCGGCCGCCAAGGGAGCGTAACCGGGCCGCGCCTTGCGCGGATTGGCCCAGATCACCCGGTGCGCCAGCCGGTGCAGGCGTCGCATCTGGGCACCGAGCAGCTCCGGATCGCCACGCTCCCACCCGTCCGACAGCACCACCACGACCGCCCCGCGCGCCATGCCCCGCTGCCCCCAACGGTCCAGGAACTCGCGCAGCAGCTCACCGAGCCGGGTGCCACCGCGCCAGTCGGGCACCGCCGCACCGAGCGCGGCCATCGCCAAGTCCGGGTCGCGGTGCGAGAGTTCGCGGGTCACCCGGGTCAGCCGGGTGCCGATCGTGAAGACCTCGGTACGGGCGCCGCGGCCGGAAGCGGGCGCGAACCGGAGCAGGGCGGCGGCGTGGGCGAAGCGCAGCAGCACATCCGCGTACGGTGCCATCGAGCCGCTGACGTCCACGAGCAGCACGACCCGACGCGGCCGGGCGGTCCGGGCGCGGTGACGGAGCTGCGCCGGCTCCCCGCCACCGCGCAGCAGCTCCCGCACGGTCCGGTGCGGATCGACCGGCCCGCGCCGGGCGGGCCGTCGCCGCGCACTGCGACGCGTCTCGCCGCGCAGGGTGAACGCGGCCAGCAGACGCCGTAGTTGCTCCCGCTCGGCGGCACCGAGTTCGGCGACGTCGCGGTGGCGCAGTACCTCGGTGGAACTCGCGAGGGCGGCCGCGGGTGGAGCCTCGTCCCTCGGGTCCCGGGCGGTCGTACGAGGCACTGGACCGTCCCCCACGACCAGCCGCAGCCGAGGCGGGGGAGCGGCGGCCACCGTCCGCGCGGTGGACGGACCCTCGCCGAAGTAGGCGGCGAACACCCGCTCGTAGCGCTCCAGGTCGTCATGCCCGCCGCAGAGCGTCAGCCGCCCCGCCCAGTACAGGTCCGCCCGCATCCCGGGCCGCAGCTGGTCCACCGCCCGGACGAAGGTGTGCAGGCGTTCGGCGCTCGCGTCGACCCCGGCCGCTCGCAGGGCGCGGGCGAAGCCGAGGAGGACGGCGTCGGCACGGGCGCCGGGTTCGCGTGGGTCGAGTCGTGGGCCCGCCCGGAGGGCCGCGTCGGCCCAGCCACCGACCGGTCCCCCGCTCCGGCTCTCCGCCCGCCGTCCACCGTCCACGCCGCTCAAGCCCCTCGCGCCGCAAGCACCGCGGCCAGGTCCAGCCCCCGCGCCCGGTCCGCGTCCTCCCGGTACTTCAGCACCGACCCCAGCGTCGCCACCGCCAGCTCCGCGTCGACCTCGCTCGCGCCGAGCGCGTCCAGGGCCTCGGCCCAGTCGATCGTCTCCGCCACACCCGGCGGCTTGAGCAGGTCCTGGGCGCGCAGCGCCTGCACCAGCGTGGTCACCTGCTCCGCCAGCCGGGCCGAGACACCCGGCAACCGCCGCCGTACGATGGCCAGTTCGCGAGCGAAGCCCGGGTGGTCGAACCAGTGGTACAGGCACCGCCGCTTCAGCGCGTCGTGCACCTCCCGTGTGCGGTTCGAGGTGAGCACGACCACGGGCGGTACCTCGGCCCGCAGCGTGCCCAGCTCCGGGATGGTCACCGAGAACTCCGACAGCAGCTCCAGCAGGAACGCCTCAAACTCGTCGTCGGCCCGGTCGATCTCGTCCACCAGGAGCACCGACGGCTGTGTCTCCAGTGCCTTGAGCAGCGGCCGGGCGACCAGGAAACGCCGGTCGTACAGCTCGCCCTCCAGCCGGTCGGCGTCCTTCACCCCCGCTGCCTCGGCGGCCCGCAGATGCAGCAGCTGACGCGGGAAGTCCCAGTCGTACAGGGCCTGCGAGGCGTCGATGCCCTCGTGGCACTGCAGCCGGATCAGCGGCGCACCCAGCGCCTCGGCCAGGGCCGACGCGAGCGCGGTCTTGCCGACGCCCGCGTCGCCCTCGCAGAAGATCGGCCGGTGCAGTCGCAGGGCCAGGAAACAGGCGATGGCCAGCCCGTCGTCGACGAGATACCCCGTCTCCTCCAGACGGGCCCGCACCTGTTCCGGGCCGTCGATGCCGTGCCTGTCCGTGATCGGTCCTCACCCCAATCCGGAGGCCGCCAGCACCGCCCGCCGGGTCAGCACCCGTGCCAGATGCTCCCGGTACTCGGGCGAGGCCGATGTGTCCTGCGACGGGCGGGTGCCCTCCGCCGCGGACTCCGCGGCCCGCGCCACGGCGTCCGCGTCACCGGCTCCGGTCAGTGCCTGCTCGGCCGCCGAGGCCCGCAGCGGGGTCGAGGCCATGTTGGTGAGGCCGATCCGCGCCTCGGAGATATGGCCGTCGTCGCGCCGCACCAGCGCGGCCACGCCGACCGTCGCCCAGGACTGGGCCACCCGGTGGAACTTCTCGTAGTGGAAGCCCCAGCCGTCCGCCTTCGGCACCCGCACCTCGACCAGGAGCTCGTCGGGTTCGAGCGCCGACTGGAGGTAGTCGACGAAGAAGTCGCCGGCCGCGATCGTGCGCCGCCCGCGCGGCCCCTGGGCCACCAGCTCGCCGTCCAGCGCCAGCACCACCGCGGGCAGGTCACCGGCCGGATCGGCGTGCGCGAGCGAGCCGCCGAGGGTGCCCCGGTGCCGTACGGCGGGATCCGCGACCGTCGCCGTGGCGGCCGCCAGCAGGCCCGCGTGGCGGCGGACCAGGGGGTCGTGGATGACGTCGTGGTGGGTGGTCATCGCGCCGATGACCAGCGTGGAGCCGTCCTCGCGCACCCCACGCAGTTCGGGGACACGGCCGACGTCCACGACCAGCTCGGGGAAGGCCAGCCGCAGCCGCAGCAGCGGCAGCAGGCTCTGACCACCGGCCAGCACCTTCGCGTCCTCGCCGATGTCCGCGAGCGCGCTCACCGCGTCGTCGACACTCGTCGGACGGACGTACTCGAATGCCGGAGGAATCATGACTGAGCCTCCTTCCCGGACCGAACCGCCCGCCACACCCGCTCGGGTGTGCAGGGCATCCGGATGTCGTGGACACCGAAGGGCCGCAGCGCGTCCACGACGGCGTTGACCACGGCGGGCGTCGAAGCGATCGTGCCCGCCTCACCGACTCCCTTGACCCCCAAGGGATTCGAGGTGGCCGGGGTCTCCGTCCGCTCGGTCACGAAGTCGGGCAGGTCCGCCGCCGACGGCACGAGATAGTCGGCCATCGTGCCGGTGACCAGGTTGCCCTCGTCGTCGTACACGGCCTCCTCGTACAGCGCCTGGGCGATGCCCTGCGCGATGCCGCCGTGCACCTGCCCCTCGACGATCATCGGGTTGATCACCCTGCCGACGTCGTCGACACTCACGTACGACCGAATCCGCGTCTGCCCGGTCTCGGTGTCGACCTCGACCGCGCACAGATGGGTGCCGTGCGGGTAGGAGAAGTTGTCCGGGTCGACCAGGTGCTCGGCGTTGATCGACGGCTCCATGCCGTCGGGCAGGTCGTGCGAGGTGAACGTCTCGAAGGCGACCTCCTGGATCGTCTTGCGGGCGTCCGGCGAGCCCTTCACGGAGAACACGCCGTTCGTGAACTCCAGGTCCTGCTCGCTCGCTTCGAGCAGATGCGCGGCGATCCTCCGCGCCTTCTCGACCACCTTCTCCGCCGCGTGGTGCACCGCCGATCCGCCCACCACCAGCGACCGGGACCCGTAGGTGTCCATGCCCTGCGGAGCCGCCTTGGTGTCGCCGTGCACGACCTCGACGTCCTCGAACGGCACGCCCAGCACATCGGCGGCGATCTGGCTCCAGCTGGTCACATGGCCCTGGCCGTGCGGGCTGGTGCCGGTGACCACCTCGACCTTGCCGGTCGGCAGCATCCGGATGCTCGCCGCCTCCCAGCCGCCCGCCGCGTACCGCAGATCGCGCAGCACCCGGCTCGGTGCGAGCCCGCACATCTCGGTGTACGTCGACACACCGATGCCGAGCCGCACGGAGTCACCCCGGTGATTGCGGTCCGCCTGCTCGGCGCGCAGCTTGTCGTAGTCGAAGAGGGCGAGCGCCTTGTCGGTGGCGGCCTCGTAGTTGCCGCTGTCGTAGGTCAGTCCCGCGATCGACGTGTACGGGAACTCCTCGTGCCCGATCCAGTTCCGGCGCCGCAACTCCACCGGATCCAGGCCGAGTTCGACGGCGAGCTCGTCCATGATCCGTTCGATGGCGTACGTCGCCTCCGGGCGCCCGGCGCCCCGGTAGGCGTCGGTCGGCGTGCGGGTGGTGAAGACGCCGGTGCAGGTGAAGTCGTAGGAGTCCATCTTGTAGATCGCCGGGTACATGAAGGCGCCCAGGATCGGGATGCCGGGTGTCACCAGCATCAGGTACGCGCCCATGTCGGTGAGCAGGTCGACCTTGAGGCCGAGCAGCTTGCCGTCCCGGTTCGCGGCGATCTCGATGTCCTGGATCATGCCGCGGCCGTGGTGGGTGGCCAGGTAGCCCTCGGAGCGGGATTCCGTCCACTTCACCGGCCGGCCGATGCGGCGGGCGACCGCCAGGGCGAGGGCCTCCTCGCCGTACACCTGGAGCTTGGAGCCGAAGCCGCCGCCCACATCGGGGGCGATCACCCGGATCTTGTGCTCGGGGATGCCCGTGACCACGGCCATCATGACCCGCAGGACGTGCGGGATCTGGGTGGACGAGTACAGCGTGTACTCACCGGACGCGGCAAGCGGGGTGACCACGACCGCGCGCGGCTCCATGGCGTTCGGGATGAGCCGCTGGTGGTGGTAGCGGCGCTTGAGGGTCACCTCGGCGCGCTGCCGCACGGAGTCGTAGTCCTCGCCCGTCTTGAGGGGCCAGACGTAGCAGCGGTTGGTGCCCTTGTCGGAGTGGACCAGCGGGGAGTCGTCGGCGAGGGCCGCCTCCAGGTCCAGGACCGGGGGCAGCGGCTCGTAGTCGACCTCGATCGCCTCCAGGGCGTCGGCCGCCGCGTACCGGTCGCGGGCCACCACCACGGCCACCGGGTCGCCCGCGTGGCGCACCTCGTCGACGGCGATCGGCGGGTGGTCGGGCAGCACGATGTCCTCGGTCACCGGCCAGGCGCACGGCAGGGAGCCGAGTCCCTCCGCGAGGTCGGCGCCGCTGAACGCGGCGATGACACCCGGGCGTTCGAGCGCGGGGGAGACGTCGACCCGCTCGATGCGGGCGTGGGCCATCGGACTGCGCAGGATGGCCAGGTGCAGCAGGCCGTTGACGCTGATGTTGTCGGTCCAGTTGGTCTGGCCGGTGATCAGCCGGGCGTCCTCCTTGCGGGGCCGGGCGCGCCCGACCTCGTGTTCCACCGTCTCACTCATGCCGGAACCTCCTGTTCGGAGGCGGCCTGCACGGCCCGCACGATGTTCTGGTAGCCGGTGCAGCGGCACAGATTGCCCTCGAGGGCGTGCCGGATCTCCTCCGTGGTGGGATGCGGGTGCTCGCGCAGCAGGTCACGGGCGGCCATCAGCATCCCCGGAGTGCAGTAGCCGCACTGGAGGGCGTGCTTCTCGTGGAAGGCCTGCTGCAGGGAAGTGAGTTCTCCGTCGCGGGCCAGCCCTTCGACCGTCGTCACCTCACCTCCGTCCGCCTGGACGGCGAGGACGGAGCAGCTCTTGACGCTGACGCCGTCCAACTCGACTGTGCACGCCCCGCAGTTCGAGGTGTCGCAGCCGATGGGGGTGCCGGTCAGGCCGAGGCGATCGCGCAGGTAGTGGACCAGGAGGAGGCGGGGTTCCACGTCGTCCTCGTACGTCGTGCCGTCCACCTTCACCGAGATGTGGGTCATGTGCCCTCCAGAGACTGAGCGGGCGGAGTGAGGGGATCAAGGGGAAACAACGTCCGATCGTGATGTACGTCACTCTATGACCGCGCACGTGAGGCTGCGAGTGCCACGGCGTGGTTCGTTGAGCGTTAATCGATTGCCCGTGGCGGACCGGCTCTGCTGGACTCCTGGAGACCCGTCGTCCCGTCACTCAGCGAGGAGCACTCATGCGCACTGCGTTCATGTCCACCCAGGAAGGAATCCCTCCCATCCCAAAGGACATGACACTCGGTGCATCTGCTCAACCTCGGAATTCTCGCGCACGTCGACGCAGGTAAGACCAGCCTCACCGAGAGGCTGCTGCACACGGCCGGGGTCATCGACGAGATCGGCAGCGTCGATCACGGCAGCACCCGGACCGACACCCTCGCGCTGGAGCGGCAGCGCGGCATCACCATCAAGTCCGCCGTCGTCTCGTTCCCGATCGACGACGACGTCACGGTCAACCTCATCGACACCCCCGGCCACCCGGACTTCATCGCCGAGGTGGAGCGCGTGCTCGGCGTCCTCGACGGCGCCGTGCTGGTGGTCTCGGCCGTGGAGGGGGTCCAGGCGCAGACACGCGTCCTGATGCGGACGCTTCAACGGCTGCGCATTCCGACGCTGATCTTCGTCAACAAGATCGACCGCCGTGGGGCGCGGTACGAGGGTGTGCTGCGCGCCATCTCCGAGCGGCTCACGTCGGCGATCGTGCCGATGGGGGTGGTCGAGGGGCTGGGTGCTGGGGGTGCGCGGTTTGTTCCTGGGATCGCGGAGACGGCGGTCGAGGTGCTTGCCGATCATGATGATGAGCTGCTTGCGGCCTATGTCGCAGGAAGCCCCCGGAAGGGTCAGACGACCCAGGCCGGAACGCCTGGACTTTAGGCCAGGGAGCACGTCAATGGGCCCGGCAGAGCCACGCCCACCAGGGCTTCGACAAGAGCATGTCCAGCACCGGCGCCGACTTCCGCGGCCTGACCCCGCTCGTCCTGATGGAGGCGCTGAGCCGGGCGGGCACGCAGGTGTACGAGCCGATGCACCGCTTCCGTGTGGAGGCCCCGGCCGACACCCTGGGCGCCCTGCTGCCGGTACTGGCCGCGCTGCGGGCCGTACCGGAGACGACGGTGACGCGAGGCGCGGCCTGCGTCCTGGAGGGTGCTGTGCCGGCCGGTGAGGTGCATGGGCTGAGCCGTCGGCTGCCCGGACTCACGCGTGGCGAGGGGGAGTGGGAGAGCGCCTTCGACCACTACGCACCGATCACCTACGGAACGGTCCCCGAACGTCCGCGCACTGATCCCAACCCCCTCAACCGCAACGGGTACCTGTTGAACGTGACTCGCCGAGTGGGGAGTTGAGCCGCCCGGGAGAGAACATGCGGGGAAATCCTGAAACTTACTCAAGAGTCAGAAGTATTGACGGTGTCCGGAAACGGCCGGACTGTAGTGGACATGCCGAACATCCGGGCACGTCTGCTCCTTGTCCTGGTTGTCCTCTTCGGATCCCTGACGGTGGCGGGCGCTCCGTCCGCCTCCGCCGCGACTCTCTCCGACTCCCTCTGGTTCGACGAGTCACCGCTGACCGTGCAGAACGGCAGATTCGTCGACGGCAACGGCCGCGAGGTCGTCCTGCGCGGCTACAACGTCTCCGGCGAGACCAAGCTGGAGGAGAACAGCGGTCTGCCCTTCGCCTCGGTCGCCGACGCCAAGAAGTCGGCGACCGCGCTGCGTGCCCTGGGCGGCGGCAACTCGGTCCGCTTCCTGCTGTCCTGGGCCCACGCCGAGCCGACCCGCGGCACGGTCGACACCACGTATCTGTCCGCGGTCACCGCCCAGGTACAGGCGTTCCTCGACGCGGGCATCCGTGTCTACCCCGACTTCCATCAGGACCTCTACTCGCGCTACCTCTTCAACTCCGGCAGCTGGTACACGGGTGACGGCGCGCCCAAGTGGGCGGTGACGCTGGGGAGTTACCCGCAGGAGTCGTGTGGCATCTGCCTCTTCTGGGGGCAGAACATCACCCAGAACCAGGCCGTGACCAAGGCGCAGTACGACTTCTGGCACAACAACTACGGCCTGCAGGACTCGTTCCTCGACACCGCCCAGAAGACCATGGCGTACCTCGAACAGCACCTGAGCGACGCGGAGTTCGCGGGCATCGTCGGCTTCGACCCGTACAACGAGCCGTATGCCGGCAGCTACGACTCGGGTCAGACCAGCCGCACCTGGGAGCAGAACCTGCTGTGGCCCTTCTACCAGAAGTTCCGGGCCCGGATGGACGCGGCCGGCTGGCAGAACAAGCCCGCCTTCGTCGAGCCGAACCTCTTCTGGAACGCCAACATCGACTCCCAGAAGCAGGAGGGCGGCCTGCTGGACGCGGGCACGCTCGGCCCGCGGTATGTGTTCAACACCCACTTCTACGACCAGAAGGCCATCTCCGGGATCCTGATGTGGGGCAACGCCTCGGACGGGCAGTACTCGACCGACTTCGGGACGATCCGCGACCGGGCGTCGGCCGCCGGAACGGCCGCCGTGGTCAGTGAGTTCGGCCATCCGCTGTCCGGGTCGGTGTCGGGCAAGGCCCCGACGGTCGACAAGGCGATGTACCAGGCCCTCGACTCCCGCCTGCCGGGCTCCAGTTGGTGGTCCAACCCGTCCGCGTCCGGCCCGGTGCTCTCCGGCAACCAGTGGCAGTGGGACATCTACAACGGCCGTCACCACGAGCTGATGAACGACAACGCCGACAAGGTGCAGACCTCCGGCGACGCCTGGAACGACGAGGACCTGTCCGCCGTGAACATGAACGACTCCGGCACGGTGACGCTCCGTCAGGACGCCCGTCTCCTCGACCGCGTCTACCCGAGCGCCACCGCCGGCACGACCCTCGCCTTCACCTACGAGGACCGCTCCCGCGACGGCTCGACGACCCTGACCTGGAACCCGGTCCCCAGTTCACTGCCGAACGTGTCGCAGCTGGTCGGCTCCGGTCAGTACGGGCTGCTCCTGTGGAGGTCGGGCAGCGGCTCGGCACCCACCGAACTGCACCTGCCCGCCTCGTTCCCGACGGCCACGACCACGGTCGTCTCCGACCTCGGCACGGTCTACGGACCGCCCGCGTACACGTCCTCCACTCCGATCGGCGCGGCCCTCGAACCCGGCGGCACGGGCAGCCGTCGGTTGCTGCTCACCGACTCTGACTCCGGCGTGCTGCACTACGCGCTGGTGACCAACGGGGCGACCGCACCGTCGGCGAGCCTGCTCAGCGCGGCCAGGTCCGAGCTGGCGGCCTGGGCGGCGGCGCACTTCTGACCGGACGGCTCGGGCGGGCGGCGCGGAGGAACCCTCAGCCGAGGACCTTCTCCGTCACGTCCGCCCGGGCTTCCGTGCCGGACTCGCGGTCGGCGTTGCGCATCCGGCAGTAGGACGGTGGGGGCGGACAACTCGCCGCCCCCACCACTTCCTTGACGAGCCGTCAACTCGTCGACGCACCGGTCCAGTCGGCCGGCACATGGCCGAGCCGTACCCGCTGAGGATGGTCTCCCACGGGCACGGACGTGACCTTCAGCCCGGTCGCGAAGTCGATCGCGGTGACCTGGTCGGCACCGCTCTCGGAGATGACGCAGTCCTTGCCGTCGCCGCTGACGGTGGCCCAGTAGGGCGTGGACGCCGTGACGAGCGGCCCTTCCTGGAGGGTGGCGCGGTCGACGACGGTGGCGTAGTTGTCCATCGTGCCGGCGACGCACAGCTTGGTGCCGTCCGGGCTCATCGAGATGCCGTGGTGGCGCGAGTCGAGCAGCCAGGTGGTGCGGTCGGTGCTGGTCGCGGGGTTCTGCGGCAGCGTCTTCACCCGAGTGATCTTGTCGGTGGCGATGTCGTACTCCAGGAAGCCGTTGAAGAACGACACCTGGAAGTACATCTTCGACCAGTCGGGCGTGAACGCGGCGGGCCGTACAGCGTCGGAGAAGTTCGTGAGGCCGATCGCGTCCAGTCGGTCCCGCATGTCGATGGTCTTGACCGTCTTGTACGTGGTGGCGTCGACGACCGTGATGTGGCGGTCGCCCTTCGTCCAGTCCAGCGACGGGTCGTCGAGGGAGGTGGTGACCTCGCCGATCGCCATGTTCCAGATGTACTTGCCGCCGTTGGTGAAGACGTTCTCGTGCGGCTTGTCACCGGTGTCGAACTCGCCCAGTTCCTTGCCGGTGTTGATGTCCAGCACCTGGACCTTGTTGGCGGTGGAGGCCGAGACCGCGACCTTGGTGCCGTCGGGGGAGACCGCCATGTGGTCGGCGCGGTAGCCGGCCACCGGGAAACGCCAGTTGATCTTGTCGGTGGCCAGGTCGATGGAGACGACGTCGGCGAAGCTCGGGCGGGAGACGACCACGGACTTGCCGTCCGGCGTGGAGTACATGTCGTCGACGTACTGGTCGTGGCCCTGTCCGACCTCGTTGTGGATCGCCGTGTAGTAGATCCACTTGATCGGGTCGGCGTTGATCTCCGCGATCCGTGCCGCCTTGTCGGGGACGACGTTGAGCTCGCCGACCTTGGCGAAGTCCCCGGAGGACTTCAGGACGGTGGCGGTGCCGTCCCAGTTGTTGCCGACGAACAGCACCTCGCGCAGTGCCGCGGACGAGTCCGCGGTGGCGGCGGTGGCCGGAGCGGCGATGGTCAGGACGAGGGCGGCGGCCACGGAGCATAGGTGCCTGGTTCTGAAGGCAGGCATGGGTGCTCTCTCCTCTGATGGCTGGGGCGTGTCTGATGGCTGAGATGTAATGAGGGCATGCCAAAGGAATCGGTTCGGCAGAATCTGAAAACAAGCGCGTTCAGAGTCTTACTTACTGGAAAGTAAGGAGAGGCGCCCTTCTCCACAAGACTGCGTACACGACAAAATTGGCGGATCAGGCGACGAGGGAGGGTCAGTGGCGGGCAGGCTCAAGGCGCCGACCGGGCGATACGGCGGCAAAACCGCTGCCGAGCGGCAGGCCGATCGACGCAGGAGATTCCTGGACGCCGCGCTGGAGCTGTTCGGCGGCGAGCCCGGCTACCGGGCGACGACCGTCTCGGCGCTGAGCGAGGCCGCGGGCCTGTCGACCAGGCAGTTCTACGAGGAGTTCCGCACCCTCGAGGACGTACTGGCGGCCCTCCATCTCCAGGTCAACGACTGGGCCGAGGAGGCGGTGCTGGCCGCGTTCGCCGAGGGGCAGGGCCGCCCGCTGGACGAGCGTGTGACCGCGATCTTCCGCGCCTACGCCGGCAACGTCACCAGCGATCCGCGCCGGATTCGGATCACCTTCGTCGAGATCATCGGCGTGAGCCCACGCCTGGAGGAGCAGCGCCTGGCCCGCCGTGCCCGCTGGGTCGACCTCATCTGCGCGGAGGCCGGGGAGGCGGCTGCCCGCGGGGAGGCGGCCCCGCGCGACTACCGCCTCGCCGCGGCGGCCTTCATCGGCAGCGTGAACGGGCTCCTCCATGACTGGAGCGCCGGCTGGGTGGACGCGACGCTGGACGAGGTGGTGGACGAGCTGGTCCGGCAGTTGCTGGGAATCCTGCGACCGCCGGGCTGGGGGACGACGGGCGACTGACGCTGCGCGAGCCGTGGGTGACCGGGGGCACGGGGTGCCGGGCGAAGGACGACTGCGGCGTCCGTCGAGGCCTGCCCGGATGCCCGCCGCCTGCTACCGGCTGCGGGGGTTTGCCGTTGTCGGCGTTGCCTCGTGGCGTGGGTGTCGGTGCGATGGGCGACGCGCCCGCGTGAGGACTCCAACTCGGCCCGGGGGTCCACCGGGAGCGGATGGAACCGCACCCCCGCCCCCGCCGCCAGCGGCTCGAACCGGGCATGCGTGACCAGGGTGACCTCGTGCCCGGCGCGGAAGAGCCCGTGTCCGAGTCCGGTGTAGGGGGCCACGTCGCCCCGCGAGCCCGCTGTCATGATCGCTACACGCGCGACGGCCAGTATGGCGCCGGGGTGCCCCGCTCGGCGACAACGACCCGTGCGGAAAGGCCACTTCACGCCTGTCACATCCGTTGACTTCCCTTCGTCTGTGGCTCTACTTTCGGCGCGCAATACGTTCGGATTACCGATCTGTGTTCGACATTTCGAATATCAGGAGCCGCATGTACCCCCCGCCATGTACGACCCTGGTGCGACGCCTCAGAACCGCCGCCGTACGCCTCCTCGCCCTCGCCCTGACGGCGACCGCCGCCCTTCTCTTCGCGGCGCCCGCTCCGGCCCAGGCGGCGACGACCCGTCAGATATCCGTCCCCACCGCGCCCATGGGCTGGGCGTCCTGGAACAGCTTTGCCGCCAAGATCGACTACAGCGTCATCAAGCAGCAGGTGGACGCCTTCGTCGCCGCGGGCCTGCCGGCGGCCGGGTACAAGTACATCAACATCGACGAGGGCTGGTGGCAGGGCACCCGCGACAGCGCCGGCAACATCACTGTCGACACCAGCGAGTGGCCCGGCGGCATGAGCGCCATCGCGGACTACATCCACAGCAAGGGCCTCAAGGCCGGCATCTACACCGACGCCGGCAAGGACGGCTGCGGCTACTACTACCCGACCGGCCGCCCCGCCGCCCCGGGCAGCGGCAGCGAGGGCCACTACGACCAGGACATGCTGCAGTTCTCCCAGTGGGGCTTCGACTTCGTCAAGGTCGACTGGTGCGGCGGCGACGCCGAGGGGCTCGACGCGGCGACGACCTACCAGTCGATCAGCGACGCGGTCGCGAAGGCCGCGGCCACCACGGGCCGTCCGCTCACCCTGTCCATCTGCAACTGGGGCAAGCAGAACCCCTGGAACTGGGCTCCGGGCCAGGCCCCGATGTGGCGGACCAGCACCGACATCATCTACTACGGCAACTCGCCGTCGATGACGAACCTGCTGTCCAACTTCGACCAGACCCTGCACCCCACCGCCCAGCACACCGGCTACTACAACGACCCGGACATGCTGATGGTCGGCATGGACGGCTTCACCGCCGCCCAGAACCGCACCCATATGAACCTCTGGGCCATCTCCGGCGCACCCCTTCTCGCCGGCAACAACCTCGCCACCATGACGACGGAGACCGCCGGCATCCTCAAGAACCCCGAGGTCGTCGCCGTCGACCAGGACGCGCGCGGCCTCCAGGGCGTCAAGGTCGCCGAGGACACCACCGGACTGCAGGTCTACGGCAAGGTCCTGGCCGGCACCGGCAACCGCGCCGTCGTCCTGCTCAACCGCACCTCCTCCGCGCAGAACATCACCGTCCGCTGGTCCGACCTCGGTCTGACCAACGCGTCGGCGACGGTGCGTGACCTGTGGGCGCGGGCCAACGTCGGTACATACGGCACGAGTTACACCACCAGCGTCCCGGCGGGCGGCTCGGTGATGCTCACTGTCACCGGCGGCACGGAGGCGTCGAGCAGCACCTACACCGGTACGTCCAGCTTCAGCGGCGTCGTCGCCGGCAGCACCGGCGTCAAGGTCGTCGACGTGTCGTACACCAACAACACGTCGAGCACCCGCGTCGGCACGGTCAAGGTCAACGGCCAGGGCACCACCGCGGTCGCCTTCCCGCCCACCGGCTCCAGCGCGGGCACGATCTCGCTGGAGGTCGGCCTCGCCAAGGGCTCGACCAACTCGCTCACCTTCTCGGGTGCCCCGACCCTCGACTCGCTGACCGTCAGACCCCTGCCCGGCGCCAACGGCAACCAGGTCGTCGGCAAACAGTCCGGCCGCTGCGTCGACATCTACAACAACACCATCACCAACGGCACCCAGTCCGAACTGTGGGACTGCAACGGCGGCCAGAACCAGGCCTGGACGTACACCTCCCGCAAGGAGCTCGTGGTCTACGGCAACAAGTGCCTGGACGCCTACAACCTCGGCACGACCAACGGCACGAAGGTCGTGATCTGGGACTGCAACGGCCAGGCCAACCAGCAGTGGAACGTCAACAGCGACGGAACGATCACCAATGTCAACGCGGGCCTCTGCCTGGATGCCTACAACGGCGGCACCGCCAACGGCAGCAACCTCGTGCTGTGGAGCTGCAACGGCGGTGACAACCAGAAGTGGACGCTGAACTAGCGCCGTCCTAGCGGCACATGATCAGCGTCAAGGCAGGGGGTGTGATGTCGTACAGCGCCTGGACGCGCTGATCACACCCCGAGCTGCCGGGCGGCGGCGTCGACGGTCTGCTCCAGGAGCGTGGCGATCGTCATCGGACCGACGCCGCCCGGCACCGGCGTGATGAGCGAGGCCCGCTGTGCGGCGGAGCCGAAGTCGACGTCGCCGACATTGCCCGGGTTGTACCCGGCGTCGATCACCACGGCGCCGGGCTTGATGTCCTCACCCCGGATCAGGCGTGGCCGCCCCACCGCGGCGACCACGATGTCCGCCTCGCGCACCACCGACGACAGGTCCCGGGTGCGCGAGTGGCAGTACGTCACCGTCGCGTCCCGGCCGAGCAGCAGCATGCCCACCGGCTTGCCGAGGATGGCGCTGCGGCCCACGACCACGGCCCGCTTGCCGGAGGGGTCGACGTCGTACTCGTCGAGCAGCCGCAGGATCCCGCCGGGCGTGCACGACACGAAGCCCGGCAGACCGAAGCTCATCGTCGCGAACGAGGCGAAGGTGACGCCGTCGACATCCTTCTCGGGCGCGATCGCCTCGAACGCGGCCCGCTCGTCGATGTGTTCGCCCATCGGGTGCTGGAGGAGAATCCCGTGCACGGCCGGGTCCTGCGACAACTCGCGCAGGGTGCCGACGAGTTCCTCGGTGGTCGTGGCGGCGGGCAGGGCCACGTGCCGGGACTGGAGTCCGGCCTTGCGGCAGCGGTTCTGCTTCATCCGGACGTAGGTGACGGAGGCGGGGTCCTCGCCGACCAGCACCGTCGCGAGACAGGGCGCGCTGCCGGTGCGCTCGGTGAGGTCGGCGGCGCGCTGTGCGGTCTCCTCGACGATACGGCGGGCGAGCACGGTGCCGTCCATGAGCCGGGCCTGGGTCATGATCCACTCCTGGGCTGGTGTGACCGGATCGCCCAGGCGCACGGCATCGACTCTGCGAGGCCGCTCCCCGGTGGTACTCCACCTCAGCGCCAGTCACGGCCCGCCATCAGCCTAACCGAGGCGCTATGACGGTCAGGACCCGCTGACCTGCCGGGGCGCGGTGAGGAAGCCGACCGCCTGGGCGTGGATGTGCCGGGCGCCGATCGCCTCGGCCCAACGGGCGATCTCCGTCACCAGCGCCCTCGCCCCGGCCTCGTCGCCCGTGTCCCTGGCGATGACCGCCAGCAGCAGTTGCTGCGTGAGCATGCCGGGGACCATGCCCGCCCGCGCCCCCAGAACCGTGGCCCGCTGCCACCGCTCCAGCGCCCGGCGGTGGTCGCCGGTCGCGTGGTGGTGGGCGCCGAGGTGGCGCAGCGCCTCGCGGACCAGCAGGTCGTCACCGCCGGCCTCGCCCGCCCGGAGGGCCGCCTCGTAGTGGGCGGGCGCCGCAACGGGCTCGGCGAGGAGGTTGTCGGCGATCAGCCCGAGGTACATCGAGGCCCAGCCCCGGCGCACCTCGTCGGGGGCGCCTTCGCGGAGGTCATGGGCGCTGCGCCTGATGCCGGTGAGTGCCTCGGGATCCTTGCCCTCGGGTCCCGGCCGGAACGTGCCCTCGACGTGCAGCAGTTGGAGATAGCCGTGCCGCAGTCGTACGAAGTCCAGGTCCCAGTCGGCTCCCGGGGACTCCTTCTCCGCCCGCTCGGCACGGACGGCCGTGAGCTCCGTGCCGCCGAACCAGTCGCTCTGGAGGGCGACTTCGGCCGCCGCGAGGGCGAGGCGGGCGCGGTCCCCGGGTGCGGTGCAGGTGGTCGCGTCCAGCAGGCGGAGTGCCCGGTCCCATCGGCCGGCGAGGGACAACTCGCGGGCAGCGGCGAGGAGTTCGTCGACTTCGACGGTTGTGCTCGTGGTGTTCGTCATGACAGGGGAAAGTAGTCAGGCAAAAAACCATCCACAAGAAAATCACTGCGGGAGGCAGACAATGGAGGACTCGGTCGACCGGCATGTCGCGGTGTGGTCGAAGGAGCTCGAGTGGATGGACCCGGTGAAGGAGGCGATCTTCGCGCGGCTGCACATCCTGGCCCGGCATGCGTCCCAGGCCCGGCGCGCCACGCTCGACTCCGACGGGCTGCGGAACTGGCAGTACAAGGTGCTGCTGACCCTGCGCAGGCTCGGCCCGCCGTACACCGCGAGTCCCTCACGCCTGGCCGATCATCTCGGGCTGACCCGGGGTGCGCTGTCGGCACGGCTGGGTCCGCTGGAGGAGGCGGGACTGATCAGCCGGACGCACGAGCGCGCCGACCGCCGGCGCGTCCTGGTGCGCCTCACCGACGCAGGGCACGCCGCCTTCGAACAGCAGACCGAGTCGGAGGAAGCGGACGAGACCGCACTGCTCTCAGTGCTGACCGAAGAAGAGCGACGGACACTCGCCGATCTGCTGCGGAAGCTGGTCGTGGCTGTCGAGTCCGACCAAGCCGGGCCGAGAAGGTCCAGGTCAACCGAGAGGTGACCTGAACCCTCGCGGTTCCGCCTCCTACTCGTCCCATGCCTCGATGATGATCTGCTCGGAGATCTTGCCGTCGCGCAACGTGAGCATCGACTCGGACAGGACACGCATCCCGTCCGGGTACTGGCAGGACTCGCTGTAGGCCGCGTTGTCGCCCTGGACCACGCATCCCTCCAGCTTGTGCGTCATGTCACGGCTGTAGACGTCGGTGAGCATCTCGCCGATCTGGTCACGGCCGTGCAGGACCTTGGGGTGGCTGGGCGTGGCGTTGCGGTTGACGAGACGTATCTCCGCGTCGTCCGCGTAGAGAGACAGCAGTGTCTCCGCAGTTTGTCCTTCGATGCCCCGGCGCAGTGTGTCGGTGTCGAAGGCGGGGCGTGCCGCAGTGCCCATGGTGACCTCCTTCGTCTCCCTTCGAGACTCCTCCGACCCGGCAGGCTCGGCAAGCGCAGCCGGGGTGATGAGCCTGACAGGTGAGCGGGGCGGTGCGCCGGTGTCCGGCGGGTGCCCGGTGGCGTTGCTGAAAGCCTGATCTCAACACGACGTATCACCACCGCCGTTGGTCTCGCCGCGAGCCTCACCGGCCTCGCCGCGCCGATGGCGAACACAGCCACCGTGGGCCGTCCGCTCAGCTGCAGCAGCTGAACCGGCTGAACCGGGTGAACGACCTGAACCAGCTGCTCCGGGGCACCGACATCGGCGTGCCCGTGTCCCCGCTGCTCGGAGCCTTCAAGTGGGCCATGCCACTGCGCTCGCACATTTGTGAAGGGAACTTCACCCGGCGGTATTCACGAAGTGGAAGCCGGGCCGGGGGTGCATCAGGAAGTCGTGGTGCGAGATGTTCCACGCGTAGGCGCCCGCCCAGGGTGGGAGGGCGATCAAGGAATGGAGCGACCGCGCCCGCCCTCACCCGGCCTTCGCCAGGAACTGCGTGGCCGCCAGCTCCGCGTAGAGCGGGTCGGCGGCGACGAGTTCGCGGTGGGTGCCCACGGCGCGCACCCGGCCCGCGTCCATGACGACGATCCGGTCCGCCATCGTCACCGTGGACAGCCGGTGCGCCACGACCAGCACAGTCGTCGTACGGGCGACATCCGCGACGGTGTCGCGCAACGCCGCCTCGTTCACCGCGTCGAGCTGCGAGGTGGCCTCGTCGAGCAGCAGCAGGCGGGGTCGGCGCAGCAACGCGCGGGCGATGGCGACGCGTTGGCGTTCGCCGCCGGAGAGTTTGGTACCGCGGTGGCCCACCAGAGTCTCCAGTCCCCGGGGCAGCCGGGCGACCAGGCCGTCGAGGCGGGTCGTCTTCAGCACCCGCGTGATCGCGGCCTCGTCCGCGTCCGGGTTCCCGAGCAGGAGGTTGCCTCGTAGCGAACCCGACAGGACCGGCGCGTCCTGCTCCGCATAGCCGATCGCCGACCGGAGCTGGGGAAGTGCCCAGTCGGTGAGATCGCGGCCGTCCAGGGCGATCGTCCCCGACTCGGGGTCGTAGAACCGCTCGATGAGCGAGAAGACGGTCGTCTTGCCCGCGCCGGACGGGCCGACGAACGCCGTCATGCCCCGCGCCGGCACGGCGAACGTCACCCCGTGGTGGACGTACGGCAGATCGTCGGCGTACCGGAAACGGACCTCGTCGAAGACGAGCGCGGCCGGTTCCGCGCCCGGAGTCGGCAGCGGGGCGGGCGGGGCCTGGGGTTCGGAGGGCAGGCTCAGCGCCTCCTGGATGCGGGCCAGGGCGGCGGCACCGGTCTGGTACTGCGTGATCGCGCCGACCACCTGCTGGATCGGGGACATCAGATAGAACACGTACAGCAGGAACGCCACCAGCGTGCCCACCTCGATGGCCCCGGTAGCGACCCGCGCACCGCCCACCGCGAGCACCGTGATGAACGCGATCTGCATCGCGAGGCCGGCCGTATTGCCCGCCGCAGCCGACCACTTGGCGGCCCGCACGCTCTGCCGCCACGACTCCTCGGCGGCCTCGTGCAGTGTCCGCTCCTCCCGGTGCTCGGCACCGGACGCCTTCACCGTGCGCAGCGCGCCGAGGATCCGCTCCAGCGAGGCACCCATCAGACCGACCGCGTCCTGCGCCCGCCGGCTGGCGCGGTTGATACGCGGCACGATCACCCCGAGCACCGTGCCGGCGCCGAGGATCACGGCCAGGGTGACCCCCAGCAGCACCGGGTCCACCAGCCCCATCATCACGATGGTCGCGAGCAGTGTGAGCCCGCCCGTGCCCAGGCCGACCAGCGAGTCCGTGGTGACCTCGCGCAGCAGAGTGGTGTCCGAGGTGATCCGAGCCATCAGATCGCCGGGCTCGCTGCGGTCGACCGCGGTGATGCGCAGCCTCAGCAGATACGACGACAGCGCGCGCCGTGCCCCGAGCACCACGGACTCCGCGGTGCGCCGCAGCACGTACGAACCGAGCGCGCCCAGCGCCGCGTTGGCGATCACCAGCGCCGACATGGCGAGCAACGCGCCGGTGATGGCACGGTCGTGGGACAGGTCGTCGATCAACCCCCTTGCCACCAGCGGCAGCAGCAGTCCGGTGGCCCCCGTGACCAGCGACAGCAGCGCTCCCGTCAGCAGGGCCCAGCGGTGCGGTCGTACGTAGCCGAGGAGCAGCCGCCAGGCGGGCGGTCCGGTCTCGATGTCTACGATGCTCACGGCGCTCCTCGGGAGACGTGCGGAGCATTCAGGCTACGTCGGCCTCCTCCCGCAGAACCTGCCGGTCCGGAGCCGGCGAGAACGCGCCCATGAGTCCGGTGCGGGCACCGCCGTAGACCAGCCGCAGCCCCGACTCGGCCAGCCCGCACCCGAGTTCGTCCACCGTGCGCAGACGGCCGGGGTCGCGATCGGCGTCTCGGCCCGCCAGGTCGCCGAGACCCCGGTGCACGTGCAGCATCGGCTGCCGGCCGAGGAGCAGGCCCTCGCCCGGCCGTGCGGGAGTTCCTCCGGGTGAGCGGTGCGGCAGGTCACCGTGCCGTTACCGATCAGTCACCCGTAGGGTCGAGGGGACGAACACGGGCCGAAGAAAGGGTTCAGCACCATGGCGCAGGAAGTACGCGGCGTGATCGCACCGGGCAAGGGCGAGCCGGTCCGGGTGGAGACGATCGTCGTGCCCGACCCGGGACCCGGAGAAGCGGTGGTGACCATCCAGGCCTGCGGCGTCTGCCACACCGACCTCCACTACAAGCAGGGCGGCATCAACGACGACTTCCCCTTCCTGCTGGGCCATGAGGCCGCGGGCATCGTGGAGTCGGTGGGTGCGGGCGTCACGGACGTGGCCCCCGGTGACTTCGTCATCCTCAACTGGCGTGCGGTGTGCGGCAATTGCCGCGCCTGCCTGCGCGGACGCCCCTGGTACTGCTTCAACACCCACAACGCCGAGCAGAAGATGACCCTGACCGACGGCACCGAGCTGTCGCCCGCGCTGGGCATCGGGGCCTTCGCCGAGAAGACCCTTGTCGCGGCGGGCCAGTGCACGAAGGTCGACCCGGCCGTGGCACCCCAGGTCGCCGGGCTCCTCGGCTGCGGTGTGATGGCGGGTATCGGCGCTGCCATCAACACCGGGAACGTCGGCCGTGGTGACACGGTCGCCGTCATCGGCTGCGGTGGTGTCGGCGACGCGGCGATCGCCGGTTCGCGCCTGGCCGGCGCGGCGAAGATCATCGCCGTGGACATCGACGACCGCAAGCTGGAGACCGCCCGCTCGATGGGCGCCACGCACACGGTCAACTCGCGGGAGAACGACCCGGTCGAGGCCATCCAGGAGCTGACCGGCGGCTTCGGCGCCGACGTGGTCATCGAGGCGGTCGGCCGCCCGGAGACGTACAAGCAGGCGTTCTACGGCCGTGACCTGGCCGGGACCGTGGTTCTGGTCGGTGTCCCCACTCCGGAGATGAAGCTCGAACTCCCCCTGCTGGACGTCTTCGGCCGCGGTGGCGCGCTCAAGTCCTCCTGGTACGGCGACTGCCTGCCCTCCCGCGACTTCCCGATGCTGATCGACCTGCATCTGCAAGGCCGCCTGGACCTGGGCGCGTTCGTCACCGAGACCATCGAACTGACCGATGTGGAGAAGGCCTTCGAGCGGATGCACCACGGCGACGTTCTGCGCTCGGTGGTGGTGCTCTGATGGCCGCCCGCATCGAACGCCTGGTCACCTCGGGCCAGTTCAGCCTCGACGGCGGCACTTGGGACGTCGACAACAACGTGTGGCTCGTCGGCGACGACCACGAGGTGATCGTCATCGACGCCGCCCATGACGCGGAGGCCATCGTGCAGGCGGTGGGCGACCGGCGCCTCACGGCCATCATCTGCACCCACGCCCACAACGACCACATCGACGCCGCGCCCGAACTCGCCGACCGCACCGGCGCCACCATCTGGCTGCACCCCGACGACCTGCCGCTGTGGAAGCAGACCCACCCCGACCGCGACCCCGACGCCCATCTGGCCGACGGCCAGGTCATCGAGGCCGCGGGTGCCGACCTCACCGTGCTCCACACCCCGGGCCACGCACCGGGCGCCGTCTGCCTCCACGACCCCGGTCTCGGCACCGTCTTCACCGGCGACACCCTCTTCCAGGGCGGCCCCGGCGCCACCGGACGGTCGTACTCCCACTTCCCGACGATCATCGACTCCATCCGTGATCGCCTGCTCACCCTGCCGCCCGAGACCAAGGTCCTCACCGGCCACGGCGACCCGACGACGATCGGCGCGGAGGCCCCGCACCTGGAGGAATGGATCGCCCGTGGCCACTGACACCGTCGTGGCCCTGCGGGGCGTGAACGTGCTGCACTGCGCTCCGGACGGGCCGGCCCTGGACGGTGAGCGCGCGGCGCTCGACCTCATCGGCGACGCGATGGGACGCGACGCACACCTGGTCGCCGTGCCCGCCGAGCGGGTCGGGGAGGAGTTCTTCCGGCTCGGCTCGGGAGTCGCGGGCGCCATCATGCAGAAGTTCGTCAACTACAGGATGCGGCTCGCCGTACTCGGGGACATCTCGCGGCACGTCACCGAGAGCACGGCCCTGCGCGACTTCGTTCACGAGACGAACAGGCAGGGCCATGTCTGGTTCCTGGCCGACTTCGACGCCCTGGACGAAAAACTGGGCGGCGTCGGCTGAGCGGGCGGAAAACACGTCAGAGGTTGTCCGGCTTCGCCGTCATGCTCGAAGCGACATCGGGCACAACGGGAGGTCGGACATGCCACAGCCGCTGGAAGGCAAGGTCGCGCTGGTCGCCGGGGCGACCCGCGGAGCGGGACGGGGGATCGCGGTGGAGCTCGGCGCGGCCGGCGCCACGGTCTACGTCACCGGGCGCAGCACCCGCGCCCAGCGCTCGGAGTACGACCGCCCCGAGACCATCGAGGACACCGCCGACCTGGTCACCGAGGCCGGTGGCCATGGCATCGCCGTACCGACCGATCACCTCGATCCCACCCAGGTCCGCACCCTGGTCGACCGCATCGCCGACGAACAGGGCCGCCTCGACCTCCTCGTCAACGACATCTGGGGCGGCGAACACCTCTTCGCCTGGGACACCCCGGTCTGGGAGCACGACCTCGACAACGGCCTCAGACTGCTCCGCCTCGCCGTCGAGACACACGCGATCACCAGCCACCACGCCCTGCCCCTGCTGCTGCGCCACCCCGGCGGCCTGGCGATCGAGGTCTCCGACGGCACCGCCGACTACAACCGTGACACCTACCGGGTCTCCTTCTTCTACGACCTCGCCAAGGCATCCGTCCTCCGCATGGCCTTCGCGCTGGCCCACGAACTGGGCCCGCGCGGGGCGACCGCAGTCGCCCTCACCCCGGGCTGGCTGCGCTCGGAGATCATGCTCGACCAGTTCGGCGTCCGCGAGGACAACTGGCGTGACGCCCTCACCCGCGTCCCCCACTTCGCCATCTCCGAGACACCCCGCTACGTCGGCCGCGCCGTCGCCGCGCTGTCCGCCGATCCGGACGTCTCCCGCTGGAACGGCCAGTCCCTGTCCAGCGGCGGTCTCGCCCAGCTCTACGGCTTCACCGACCTGGACGGCAGCCGACCGGATGCGTGGCGCTATCTGGTGGAGGTCCAGGACGCCGGGAAACCCGCGGATGCGACCGGGTACCGGTGAGGTCAGCTGCCGAGCATGGGCGGGGACCACAGCGCCGAGTGGCCCGGCGGCAGAGCCAGGTCGTTGCGCACGGCCGTGTAGTACCCGTCGCGTGTGGCCCGCTGCTGTTCCAACAGAGCGTGCCAATCCGCCGTCTCGTGCACGTCGCGGCGTACGAACTGCTCCATGTCGATGAGCGTCAGCACCCAGGTCCTGCCCTTCTCGACCACCTCGGGGCTGCCCAGAAGCAGCAGGGTCTCCCAGGCTGGATCCCGGGCGGCCATCGCCTCGGCCAGCAGTGGCTCTGCCTCCTCCAGGGACAGCGGATGCGGATGCGGATCATTGCCGAGGTGGGAAGCGATCCGGTACGTCAGCGCCACGGATCTCTTGAGCGTCTGCGCGTAGTCGACGTAGGCCGCGAGCCGCCGCTCCTCCCACCGCGCCGCCCGCTCCCGCCGAAACCGCGCCTGATCACCCCGCACCACCGCCAGATAAGAACCGAGCGCACCGATCACGACACCTATCAGCGCGGGGAGTTGCTGCAGAAACGCGGACATGGGCGCACGCTACCTGCCCCGTGGATCTTCGGGGGAGTAGCTTCGGCCCATGGCTGACACAAAGCGCTTCGAGGCGTACGGAGTTCTCGTCACCGGCGCGGCCCGCGGCATCGGCGCCGCCGTCGCCCGGCGGCTCGCCGAAGAGGGCGCGCGGGTCCTGCTCACCGACGCCGACCCGCGCGAGGTCGTGAAGACGGCGACCGCACTGCGTGAACAGGGCCTCACCGCCGAGGCATTGGCCTGCGACGTGGCCGACCGGGCCGCGGTCGAGGCGGCCGTCGCCCACGCCGTCGACGCCTTCGGTGCGCTCGACGTGCTGGTCAACTGCGCCGCGAGCTGCACCCCCGACACCCCGCTCTTCGAGGACGGCCCGGACGAGGCCTGGGCCCGCGACCTCGACATCACCCTCACCGGAACCTACCGCTGCTGCCGGGCCGCCCTCCCGCACCTGGTCGCCTCCGGCAGAGGTGCCATCGTCAGCATCGGCTCGGTCAACGGCCTCCATGACTTCGGCAACCAGGCCTACAGCGCCGCCAAGGCCGGCCTCGTCTCCCTCACCCGCACCCTCGCCGGTCACGCTGCCGCGCGCGGAGTCCGCGTGAACCTCGTCGTGCCGGGCACGGTCCGCACCTCGGCGTGGGAAGGACGAGAGGCCGATCTCGAGGCGCTGCGCCCGCTGTACCCCCTGGGCCGGGTCGGTGAGCCCGAGGACGTAGCCGCCGCGGTCGCGTTCCTTGCATCCCGCGACGCGGCCTGGATCACCGGCACGGCGCTCACCGTCGACGGCGGGCTGACCGCGGTCCACACCGGCTTCAACGCGGTGACCGGACTGCGCGGCACCACCTGAGCGCGCCCCACTGTGACCCGTCGCACTGTGACCTGCCGCCCTCTGACCGGCCGCCCTGTGACCTGCCGCACTGCGAATGTCACCGTTTGGTCGTAACGTCCTGTGGCCTACAACCGATCGCGCCGGACACCTGTCTAGCTGGCAGAGATCGCAGAACAGACGGGCATCGAGCGCGAAAGGCAAGGTCGGACATGGGGGACATACGCAGACGGGGAGCCGTCGTACTGGGGATCACCGGACTGGTGGCGCCGCTCACACTCGCACTGGGCGCCGGGTCCGCCCAGGCGTCCACGAGCTGTACGACGAGTACCGGGCCCTACCAGAAGCAGGTGGAGAAGTTCCTCGGCCTGACGGTCGACGGCAAGCAGTCCGCCAGTGACTGCAAGGCCATCAAGGCCTTCCAGACCAAGCACGGCATCACGCCGAACATCGGCTACGCCGGGTCCGTCACCTGGGGCGTGATGGACCTCATGAACAAGCAGAAGGCCGTCGGGAACAACCCCAACAAGGACGGCACGTGCCCGACCAACAAGGGCCGCATCGCCTGCGTCAACCTCACCCTCCAGCTCAGCTGGATCCAGGACGGCAGCCGGCTCGTCTACGGCCCCGTCCCGGTCCGCACCGGCCGCAAGGGATACGTCACCCGCACCGGCCTGAAGAAGATCTACTGGCGGGACAAGAACCACGTCTCGAACATCTACAACGTGCCCATGCCCTACAGCCAGTTCTTCGACGGTGGCCAGGCCTTCCACTCGGTGAACCTCAGCATGTGGAACCCGCCGGGCTCCCACGGCTGCGTCAACATGACCACGACCACGGCCAAGAAGTACTGGTCGCTGCTGAAGACGGGCGACGACGTCTTCGTCTACGGCCGCAAGCCGGGCACCTGACGCAGCACAGGCACCCGGCTCGCACCGGTTCACGCCTGGGGAGCGTCCCCGAAGTCCGGGATCTCCAGCCGCACCCCACCCTGCCGCGCCGACTCGTGGGCGACGATGCCCGGCAGGGTGTAGCGGGCCGCCACCCACGCGTTCACCGACGGCAGCGACCGCGTGTTCACGGCCGTCACGAAGTCGTCGACGAGGAAGTGGTGGCTGCCCTCGTGCCCGTTGTGCAGGTTGTCGAACTCCCGCGGCAGCCGCGCCCGGTCGTGCACCGGTGCCGAACCGGAGGTGAAGGCGGCCCGGAGTTCCGGCGCGATGTGCTGAAGTGACGGATCGTCAGGAGACATGGTGGGCTTGGGCTCCAGCAGCTCGCTGATGTCCTGCACCCCCTTCTTGTCCTGCCACAGCGCGACCGTCGCGAGCTGCTCCATGCTCGCGTCGGTCCCGAAGAACCGGAAACGCGACTCCCGTATGTGGGACGGGTAGCCGACCCGCCGGAACTCGTTCGTACGGAACGAGCCCCCGCCCGCCACCTCGAACAGCGCGGTCGCGTTGGAGATGTCGTTGCCGAACTGGCTGACGTCCTTGTCGAAGACGCCGTCTCCCCGCTCGTCGACCACACCGATCGCCGACACACTCACGGCGTGCGTCTGCCAGGCGCCGAGCACCCCGCCCACCGAGTGCGTGGGATAGAGCAGCGGGGGATAGCTGGCGGTCCGCTTCCAGTTCTCGCCGCCGCTGTACTGGTACGCCTCGTAGAAGCCGAGATCCATGTCGTGGACGTAGTCGCCCTCGGCGTAGAAGATCCGCCCGAAGGCGCCCTCGGCGATCTGGTTGCGGGCGTGCACGGTCGCCGGGTTGTACTGGCTGGTCTCACCCATCATGTACGTCAGTCCGGTCGCCTTGACCGCGTCGATGATGGCGGAGATCTCGTCCGTGGTGATCGCCATGGGCACGGCGGAGTACACGTGTTTGCCCGCGTTCAGGCCCTGCAGGACCAGCGGTCCGTGCGTCCAGCGCTGTGTGAAGACCGCGACCGCGTCGACGGCCGGGGACTCCAGCATCGCCTCGTACGAGGGGAAGGTGCCCGCCAGCCCCTGGGCGGCGGCGAGTTGTTCCGCCCTTTCAGGCAGGAGGTCGGTGACGTAGACGTCGCTGACGCCGGGGTGGGCCTGGAACAACGTGGCGAACTGGCCGGAGAACTGGCCTGCGCCGACGATGCCGAGCGAGAACGTCATGTAAGGCGTGTCCTTCACTGGGAGAGGATGAGATTGATCTGGTCGTTGGTCTGGTCGAGGCTGCCGACGGACTTGCCGCCGCCGTAGATGCCCTGCATGGCAGGGTGCATGAGGGCGAACACATCCGCCGCGTTGTTGGTGATCGGGAAGGTGAAGGTCCTGAAGTCCTTCTGGTCGGTGACCGGCTTGGTGAAGGCCGTGACGTCGATGCCCTTCTTCGCGTAGGCGGCCACCGCCGCCTTCGTGCCGCCCGGAGTGGCCGGGAAGACGATGCCGTAACCGCCGACGATCCGCTGGCACGCGTCGGACGACAGGTATCGCACCCACTTCTTGGCGCCCTGCTTGTTGTGGGCGTTCTTGGTGATGGAGTCGGCGAGGCCGTTCATCATGGTGGCCCGCTTGCCGGTCGGACCGGCCGGCGTGAAGGCGGTGCCGACCTTGATGCCCTTCATCGCGGCATACGTGGAGATCATCCAGGCACCGTCGAACGCCGTGGCCGCCTTGCCCGCCGCGACCTGTGCGTTGGCCGGATCGGCGCCCGCGCTGTAGTCCGCGAGGGGCGCCAGATAGCCCTTCTTCGCCAGGCCGAAGTACCACTTGACCACGGACTGGAAGGTCCTGCTGTCGTACCGGTACTTGGTGCCCCACCGCTTCTTGTCGGCATAGCTCCAGCCCGCGGAGGCGGCGAAGTTGCTCCACTGGGTCTGTCCGTCGCCGTCGCCGCCACCGCCGGTCGCGAGGCCGTACACCTTGACGTGGTGCCTGTCGAAGCCGGGTTCGTCGCCGTGCCTGCCGTGGACGTCGACCGTGAGGTGGGCGATGGTCTTCTCGAAGGTGCCGCCGTCCTTCGGGTTCCAGGCCAGACTGTTGAGCTGCTGCTCGGTGATCCCGGCCGACTGTGCCATCTTCTTGTTGTAGAAGAGGGCGACCGTGTCCCAGTCCTTGGGGGCGCCGTAGCGGTGGCCGTCCTGGGCGATCCAGTTGTCGGCCAGCCCCGACTGGTAGTCCGAGGGCTTGATTCCCAGGTTGTCCAACGGTTCGAGGACCTTCAGGTCGGCGAACTGGCCGAACTTCTGGATGTGGTCGGTGAAGACGTCCGGCTGGGTGCCCGCGATGAAGCTCGCGGTGAGCTTGGTCCAGTAGTCGTCCCAGCCCATCTGGCTGATCTTCACGGTCAGACCGGGATTCTCCTTCTCGAACCCCTGCGCACAGGCCTGGTAGGCGGGCAGTTGGTTGGAGTCCCACAGCCAGTACGTCACCGTGTTCGCGCCCCCTCCCGCGCCGACGCCCTTCGCGCACCCGGCGACGAGGGACAGCGCCAGCGCGCCGGTCAGCGCGATCACGCTCCGCATCCGAACTCGCATGCCTGTCCCCTTACTTGATGCCGGTGAAGCTGATGGTGCTGACGATGCGGCGCGCGAAGAACCCGAAGAGCACGAGCATCGGAAGCGCGGCGATGAGCGTCGCGGCCATCAGGCCGGACCAGTCGTAGCCGGTCTGCGGGGTCTGTGCCCGGAAGATGGCCAGCGCAACGGTCAGCACGCGCGAGCTGTCGCTGTAGGACACCATCAGCGGCCAGAAGTAGTCGTTCCACGAGGTGATGTACGTCAGCACGCCCAGCGTGAGGATGGGCGTCGACGCCATCGGCAGCAGCACCCGGAAGAAGATCCGCACCTTCCCGGCCCCGTCCAGCAGGGCGGCCTCCTCGACCTCGAGCGGGACGTTCATGAAGAACTGCCGCAGGAAGAACACCGCGAAGGGCGTCATGAACATCGTCGGCAGGGCGATGCCCAACAGGGTGTCCACCAGGTGGAGTTGCTTGATGAGCACGAAGTTCGGCAGCAGGGTGAAGATCGCGGGGACCATCAGTCCGGCGAGGAACAGCCCGAACACCTTGTCCCGGCCGCGCCACCTGAGCCGCGCGAAGGCGTATGCGGCCATGGCGGAGAAGAAGATCTGGCAGACGGTGATCAGGGTCGAGACGATCACCGAGTTGAGCAGATAGCGCCAGAACTTCAGCCCGCCGCCCGCACCGCCCTGGGCGATCGCCTCCTTGGCCGACTGCAGACCCAGCGCCCGCTCGAAGCCGCCCGTCGTGAGGTCCACCGGCAGCGGGTCGCCGGGGTGGGCGGCGAGTGCGGTGTTGGCGGACAGCGCGGTGCGCAGGATCCAGTAGAACGGCAGCAGCGTGATCAGCAGGATCGCGGTCATCACCGCCCAGGCGACGATCCGGCCGAGGGGGACTCGGCGCCTGGTGGGCCGTACGGTCGTCGTGGTTGCCACGGCAGCCATGTGGGTCACTTCCTTCCGTCAGCCGAGGTCGCTCTGGCCGGCCCGGGTGAGCCGGTACTGCAGGAACGTGATCGCGCTCAGTACGACGAGCAGGGCGACCGACATGGCCGAGGCGTAGCCGAACTGGAAGCGGCCGAAGGCGGCGCCGTAGATGTAGTACTGGAGCACGTTGGTGGCGTTCGCGGGACCGCCCATGGTCGTCACGGCGACCGTGTCGAACACCTGGAACGAACCGATCACCGTCATGATCAGAACGACCGCCAGCACCGGCCGCAGCAGCGGCAGGGTGATCCGCCAGAACATCCGCCACTCGCTCGCGCCGTCCACCCTGGCCGCCTCGTACATGTCGCCGGGGATGGCCATGAGCCCGGCGAACAGCAGCAGCGCGGTGTAACCGACGTGCCGCCACACGTTGATCAGGGCGATCGTGGGGATCGCCCAGTTCTCGTCGGCGAGGAACGGGATGTGGTCGAAACCGAGCGCCCCGATGATCTGGTTGCCGATACCGAGCTGGGTGTCCAGGATCCAGAGCCAGACGACGCCCGCCACGACGTTCGACATCAGATACGGCGTCAGCACGATCCCGCGCAGCACCGCCGACTGCGTCAGCCGCTGCAGGAGTACGGCGATGGCGAGCGCCGCCACCGTCTGGACACCGATGTTGATGACCACGTACTCGACGGTGACCTTCAACGAGTCCCAGAAGATGGGGTCGTGGACCATCCGCACATAGTTGTCCAGGCCCACCCACTCGGCCGGGGTGAGCAGGTTGAAGCGGGTGAAGCTCAGGTAGATGCCCCGCAGTGTCGGCCAGAGCAGGAAGACCGTGAAGCCCAGCAGCGCCGGTGCGATGAACACCGCGGCGAGCCGTCCGTCGCCCCCGTTCTCACGGGCCCTGGCCCGTCCGGTCCTCTGCTTGTTCGCGGCCCTCTCGACACTGCCCAGTGGCAGACGCGACGGAGGGCTGCTGGAGGCGATGGTCATCGGGAGACTCCCTCGTCTACGGCGGCTCGTCCTCGCCCACTTACTTTTGTAGCGAAAGAATCGACCCGTCAAGGTCCCTGCAGATATCTTTCCCCCGGCTTCCGTGAAGCCTTAGAGTGGACCTGTTGATTTCATGCCGAAAAAAATCATGTGGGAGTCTGACCTCCATGACCACAGTTGCGGCCAGCTGGCTTCCCCTGAGCCCCGGTGAGCGCTCGGTGGCGATCGAGGTGCTCGTCCACGGCCCGCTGTCGCGCACCGAACTCGCCCGCCGGCTCGACCTCTCCGCGGGCAGCCTCACCCGGCTGACCAAACCGCTCATCGAGTCGGGCCTGCTCGTCGAGGTCCCCGAGGCGGGCACCCCGGCAGAGGTGCGCCAGGGGCGCCCCTCCCAGCCGCTCGACGTCGTCGCCGAGTCCCGCTCCTTCATCGGGTTCAAGATCACCGAGGAGATGGTCTACGGCGTCGTCACCACCCTCCGCAGCGATATCGTCGCCCGCTACGACCGCCCGCTCGCCAGCCGCGATCCCGCCCGGGTCGCCGACCTGCTCGCCGAGATGACGACAGAGCTGGCCCGCGCTCACCCGCGCCTGGCCGGCATCGGCATCGGCGTCGGCGGGCTCGTCGAGGAACGTGCCGTGGTGGGGGAGTCGCCCTTTCTGAAGTGGCGGGACGTGCCCCTCGCGGGCCTCGTGGAGGAGCGCACCGGGCTGCCGGTGGTCGTCGAGAACGACGTCGCCGCCCTCGTCGAGGCCGAGACCTGGTTCGGGGCCGGCCGCGGCCTGGACCGCTTCGTCGTCCTCACCATCGGTGCCGGTGTCGGCTACGGCCTGGTCCTGGGCGGCAAGCGGATCGCCTGCGCCGAGGAGGACCGCGGCTTCGGCCGCCACTGGATCATCGACCCCAACGGCCCGCTCACCCCCGACGGCGAGCGCGGCAGCGCCGTCTCCCTGCTGACCGTCTCCAGCATCCGCTACCAGATCCGGGCCGCCACCGGCCGCGACTGGACGTACGAGGAGATCCTCGCCCTCGCCGCCGCCGGTGAGCCCATGCCCGCCCGAGTGATCGGCGAGGCCGCGCGCGCCCTGGGCATCCTGATCGCCCAGATCTCCAACTTCGCGATGCCGCAGAAGATCCTGCTCGCCGGTGAGGGCGTCGGGCTGATGGACGTGGCCGGCGACACAGTGCGGCGGACGGTCACCGCGCAACGGCATCCGATGGCCACCCCGGTGGACCTCGAGACCAAGGTCTCCGACTTCCACGACTGGGCCCGTGGCGCCGCGGTGTTGGCGATCCAGGTGCTGGTCCTGGGGGCCGCGGAAAGCTGAACTCTCCGGCGGATCTTGACAGATGGACGTGATCAGTAACACGGTCCGATATGCCCGTTTCTCTCCTGATTGCTCACGTGGCCTTCACCTCCGGAGCCGTATGCTTCACACCATGTCCACCACTGTTGAACCCGTCTCCGAACGTTCGGCAGCCGAGGTCAACGAGGAGATCCGGGCCCTGTGGCTCCGGTCGGGCGGGACACTGAGCGGCGAGCAGCGCGAGGAGTACCAGCGCCTCGTCCTGGAGTGGGCCGCCGCGGCCCCACAGCCGGCACGCGCGGCCTGATCCGCGTCTGACCGAGGTCCGCCGCGCATCGTGGCGCAGGACCGGGGCGCCCCGGTCCGATGGGCCCCCTCCTCGCACTGGCCTCGGCCGTCTGCTACGGCATCGTCGACTTCACCGGCGGAATCCTCTCCCGCCGGGCTCCCTACACCGCTGTCACCTTCCTCGGCCGGCTCGGCGGCCGCGCCGAGCCGCTGTGGGGCGCCCTGTCCGGTGTCGGCAGCGGCATCGCCATGACCTTCCTCAACCGGGGTCTGAGCCGCGGAGCCATGAGCGTGGTCGTGCCCGTCAGCGCCGTGACCGGCGTCGCCCTGTCCGTGCTGTGCGGGGTGCTCGCCCTCGGAGACCGTCCGGACACATGGGCATGGGTGGGGAGCGGCGTGACGGTGCCCGCGCTCTGGCTCGTGTCCGGCGGGTCTGCGGACGGGACGCGGGGAGCCGGAGACGGTCTGCCGGCCGGCGCCGGGGTCGCCGTGCAGTACGTCGCCCTCGGTCTGGCGCGCCCCGGCGCCGGGCTGTGGCCCGTGGCCGTCGGCCGCGTCGCCGCCGTGCTGCTGCTGCCGACCGCCCTACGGCTCCGACCACCGCGCCCGCCATCGCGGCTCACGGCCAGGCGCCGCTCGTCGGGGCCGTGAGCCGCCCTCGCCCTGATCCTCGGCACCCTCGCCGTCCAACGCCAGTTGCCGGCGGTCGCCGTGGTCCTGGCCTCGCTCTACCCGACGCTTCCCGTCATCCTGGGCCTGGCCCTGCTGCACGAGCGGATCACCCGGCGGCAGACGGCCGGTCTGCTCGGCGCGGCGGCGGCCACGGTCCTTCTGACGCTCGGCTGAGGCCTTGGCGTGAACCGGCACGTCGGTCGACGTGTCAGCCCCGACGGGCCCTGCCGTCCGACATGTCACCCCCAGGTCGCCGAGTAGTACCGCCGGTACTCATTGCGGTCCTTCTCCGCCCGGAAGTAGCGGGTCGCCACCAGCGCGATCAGGCTGCCGCCGATGACCAGCATCCCGGGCCCGATGTTCCTCGGGTTGGTCAGCCGGGCCAGCAGGGTCTCGCCGCTCGCGACGCCCGTCGAGGGGGCCGAGGAACCGGGGGAGGTGGAGCCGGGAGCGATCGCGCTGTGCGTGGCCGACGCGGACGGTGCCGCCGATGGCGAGGCGCCCTGCTGGGCGGCCGCCTGCTTCGACACGATCAGCTGGACGCCGAGCGCCTGCATCGCCTTGGTCACCGGCTGGAAGAACGTCGTACCGCCCGACGTGCAGTCACCGCTGCCGCCCGAGGTCACGCCCAGCGCGATGCCCTCGGAGAACATCGGGCCGCCGCTGTCGCCGGGTTCGGCGCACACGTTGGTCTCGATCAGCCCCGTCACCGTGCCCTCGGGGTAGTTGACCGTCGCGTCGAGCCCCTTCACCTCGCCGTCGTGCAACCCGCTGGTGCTGCCGCTGCGGAACACCCGTTCCCCGACGGCCGGATCGCCCACGCCCGTGATCCGCACCCCGTTGCCGTTGCCGATGGCCACGATGTCCGCGCCGTCTCCCGCCGAACCGCTCGCGTACTGGACCAGGGAGAAGTCGTTGCCGGGGAAGTTCGACTGCACCGTCTTGCCGAGCTGCTGGTTGCCCTGGTTGTCGGCGAACCAGGTCGATCCGGTGGGCCCGCAGTGCCCGGCGGTGAGGATGAAGTCGGTCTGCCCGTTGGTCACGTTGAAGCCCGCCGAACAGCGCCCGCCGGTCGACAGGATGGGCTGCGCACCGTTGAGGCGGGTCGTGAAGGTGCCCTGGGTGCGCTGCATGCGTACGTAGCTGCCGATGCCGGACGCGACCTTGGTCATGCTCGACCAGTCGGAGGCGGACACGGTGCTGTCGGCCTGCACCACCACCTGGTTCGTCGTGTAGTCCATCACCCAGGCGGTCCCGGCCACCCGGGGCGCCGCACGCAGCGTCTTCGTGGCGGCCTTCAGCTCGTTCATGCTGTGGCCGACCATCTTCGGCTCGGCGCCCGCCGCCTTCACCTGGGCCGCTGCCTGCTCGTCGGTGACCGCGACGACCGTACGCCCCTCGGAGTTGAGCCAGGTGCCCGCCGTACGGGAGGTGCCGAGCTCCGAGACGAGGGAGGCCCCCGTGCCGGGAGTGCCCTCCGTGGAGCTGAACGGTACGGCCGACGTGCCGGACGGCTCGCTCGCCATGGCGGCCTGCGTCACCATGGCACCCCCAAGGAGCAGTCCGCCGACGGCCGCCAGTCGCGTCACTCGCCGGACGATCCGTCGTCGTGCGTGCCTCATGCATGGCTCCCGAACCCGAACGCGCGGTGTCCAACACCGCGGGGCCCTCCGGTCGTTGAGCGCCCTCGTTCCATACGTGGCGGGAGCGGTCCGCGTTCAGCGCGCGGACGATCTTCTACCGCTTGCGGCCCACCCCGCCGTGAATGGCCACCTCGTCGGCGTCGGCGGTGTCGTCGGAGTGGTCGGGCCGCCAGCGCGAGCACGACACGACCCCCGGCTCCAGCAGCTCCAGCCCGTCGAAGAAGCGGACCACGTCCTCGGGGGAGCGCTGGGTCAGCCGTGGGGTCCCGTGCTCGTTCCAGAACCGCACCGCCGCGTCCACCTCGGGCAGCGCGGGGCTCGTGATGGTGTGCGACAGGACCAGGTGGCTGCCGGCCGGCAGGGCGTCCATCAGCCGCCGTACGATCCCGTACGGGTCCTCGTCGTCGCCGATGAAGATGACCACCCCCAGCAGCAGCAGGGCGACCGGCCGACTGAAGTCCAGGGTGCCGGCGGCCCGCTCCAGGATCGCGTCGACGTTGCGCAGGTCCTCGTCCAGGTGGTCCGTACGGCCCTCGGGCGTACTGGTCAGCAGGGCGCGGGCGTGGGCCAGGACGAGCGGGTCGTTGTCGACGTAGACGACGCGGGACTCGGGGGCCAGCCGCTGGGCGACCTCGTGTGTGTTGTCGGCGGTGGGCAGCCCGGTGCCTATGTCGAGGAACTGCCGGATCCCGGCGTCGACGACCAGGTGACGCACGGCGCGGCCGAGGAAGAGGCGGTCGGCGCGGGCGTACTCGCCGATGCCCGGGTGGAGTTCGCGGATACGGTCGCCGGCCACCCGGTCGACCTCGTAGTAGTCCCCGCCGCCCAGCCAGTAGTTCCAGATCCGGGCCGTGTGCGGGCGCAGTGTCTCGATGCGTCTGCGCAGCGCCGCGCCGGGATCTTCGGTGGCTGCCGGGTTCTCCGTCACGGGCTCAGCTCCTGGAGTGCCTGGTGGTGCATCGAGGGCGGTGTCAACAGGCAATCTAGACGTCGAAGTTGATGTCTGCCGAGGGTATGGAGGAAGGATTGTCGCCCCCGAGCGGCGGGTCGAGTGCCGGGAACCGCGGCGGTGGACCGTCCAGGATCTCGGCCCGGTGGGTCGTTCCAGGTCACAGCACCGCCCCCTATCTTGTGCCCCATGAACAGGATCCCGCACGACACGTCCGGTGAGCCGAATCCCCTGCGCACACTCTCCCTCGACCGGCTCCGATGCCGTACGAGCATGAAATGGCGCACCTACCCCGCCGACGTGCTGCCGCTGTGGGTGGCCGAGATGGACGTACCCCTCGCCGAGCCCGTCGTGCGTGCGGTCACCGAGGCCCTCGCGCTCGGCGACACCGGCTACCCGGCGGGCAGCGCCTACGCAGAGGCGCTCGCGGGCTTCGCGGAGAAGAGGTGGGGATGGCACGGGCTCGCGGTCGAGCGCACGGCGATCGTGCCCGACGTCATGCTCGGCATCGTCGAGATACTCAAGCTGGTCACCGGCCACGAGGATCCCGTGGTCGTCAACTCGCCCGTGTATCCGCCGTTCTTCCAGTTCGTCGAGCACATGGACCGGCAGATCGTCGAGGCACCGCTCGGCGCGGACCACCGCATCGACTTCGGCACCCTGGAGGCAGCCTTCCGACGGGCCGTGGCCGGCGGCCGCCGCGCCGCCTACCTGCTGTGCAGCCCGCACAACCCGACCGGCACCGTGCACACCGCCGAGGAACTGACCGCGGTGGCCGCCCTGGCCGACCGCCACGGCGTGCGCGTGGTCGCCGACGAGATCCACGCGCCGCTGACGGCCACGGGCGTCGACTTCGTGCCCTATCCGAGCGTCCCCGGCGCGGAGAGCGGCCTGTCGCTGATGTCCGCGTCGAAGGCCTGGAACCTGGCCGGCCTCAAGGCCGCCCTGGCTGTAGCGGGCCCCGAGGCCGCCGCCGACCTCGCCCGGCTGCCCGAAGAGGTCAGCCACGGGCCGAGCCACGTCGGCGTCATCGCCCACACCGCCGCCCTCCGCGACGGCACCGCCTGGCTGGACGCCCTGCTCACCGGCCTCGACGACAATCGACGCCTGCTGGCCGACCTGCTCGCCGCACACCTCCCCGCGATCACCTACCGCCCGAGCGAGGCCACCTATCTGGCCTGGCTCGACTGCCGCGGGCTGGGCCTCGGTGACGACCCGGCGTCCGTCTTCCTGGAGCGGGGAAGGGTGGCGCTGAACTCCGGCATCCCGTTCGGGACCGGTGGGGCGGGGCACGTACGCCTGAATCTGGCGACGTCACCCGAGGTGATCGAGGAGGGCGTACGGCGGATGGTGGCGGCGCTGCGGTGAAGGTCACGGTCATGGACAGGTGACGGTCCGCCATGATGAGTTCATGCGCGTCCTGATGCCGCTCCCCGACCACGACTTCGACGTCACCGAGGTCGCCGTCCCCTGGCGGCTGCTCACCGACGCCGGACACGAGGTCGTCTTCGCCACCGAACACGCCGGCACCCGGCCCGCGGCCGACCCACGCCTGCTGACCGGCGTGCTCTTCGGACAGCTCGGCGCGGAGGACGAACCCAGGCGGTTCTACGAACAGCTCACCGCGGCCCCGGAGTTCGGCGCGCCGGCCGCCTGGGCCGACGTGGACGTGACGACGTACGACGGACTGCTGCTGCCGGGCGGACACGCGCCCGGCATGCGTCAGTACCTGGGTTCGGTGACCCTGCAACGGCAGGTCGCCCGCTTCTGGGCGCTCGGCCGGCCCGTCGGCGCGATCTGCCACGGCGTGCTGGTCCTGGCCCGCGCCAGGGACGAGGCCACCGGCCACAGTGTCCTGACGGACCGCCGGACGACCTGTCTGCCCAAGTACATGGAGCGCACCGCCTACGTGACCACCGCCTGGCGCCTCGGCCGCTACTACCGCACCTATCCGGCCTACGTCGAGGACGAGGTGCGCGCCGCCCTCGCCGAACCGTCCGCCCAGTTCGAGCGCGGTCCCCGCGTCCTCACCCGGCGCGGCACGGCGGTCGACGACACGCCCGCCTTCGTCGTCCAGGACGGCGGCTATCTGTCGGCGCGCTGGCCCGGGGACGCGTATCTCTTCGCCCGCCGCTACCTCGACCTCCTCCGGGCGCCGAGGGATGCCTAGACTTCTGTCATGGACGAAACGGCGCTGGAGAGACTCGGCACGGGCAAGTATCTGCTGGTCACCAGCTACCGGAAGAACGGCACCGCGGTCGCGACCCCGGTGTGGGTGGTGCGCGACGGGGACACGCTCGGCGTGTGGACCGTCGCCGACTCCTGGAAGGTGAAACGGATCCGGGCCCGTGGCGATGTCCTCGTCGGCCCCTGTGACCTGCGCGGCAACCCGACCGGCGCCCAGCTCCCGGCCACCGCCGAGATCACCGACGAGGCGACCGTCGCCCGCTACCGGACGCTGATCGGCCGCAAGTACGGCATCGCCGGTCATCTCACGCTCCTCGGGAGCCGACTGCGCCGGGGCCTGAAGGGGACCGTCGGCATCCGCGTGACGCTCGAACCCTGAGACGTGTACGGCCGCGCGGCCCTCCCTTGCGATGGGAGGACCGCGCGGCCGTCATGACCGGCGTGTCCCGTGCTACGAGGCGTCGAGCACCGTCCCGCTCAGCACGGCCCCTCCCGGCTGCGGGGAGCCGTCCTCCTGCCCCAGCTGGAAGCGCACCGACTCGGCGGGCTCCGCCACCTGGTCCTGCACGGTCGGCAGCTCCACCTCGGCGCTCAGCTGCCCGGCCGGCACGCCCGCCCCGAGGGCCAGGTACGTCACCGAGGACAGCGGCCGCTCCGGGTCGGGCTCCTCGCCGGAGTTGTCCGCGAGCCACTGCGGGTCCACGTCCTTCGTGGACAGCTCCGGGCCGCTGGTGACGGGCGTGACCACGAAGTACGACCAGAGGTCCACATCGGCCGCCGCCGACAGGGACACCTTCCACTTCAGGGACTGTCCCTCGGTCACCCGGTCCGCGACCGGCGTCACGGTGACCGTCGGCATCGGGTCGTCGTTCTGCACGGTGACCCCGCCCCGGTACGAGCCGATGACGGCGCCCCGTACGGCCTTGACCAGCACGTTGTTGTCGACGTCGTAGGCGAAGCGCTTGTCGCCCTTCACCTGGACCGACACATCGATGTCGTGCCCGCCCGGATGCACCGTCACCAGGCGCTCCTTCGTCTTCCCGGTGACCGGGTCGGAGACGTACACCCGCACCTGGCCACTGCCCCGCCCGGACACCCGGACCGGAACCCGGTACGTGCGGACGCCCGAGTCGCCCTCCTTGACGGTCGTCCGGCCGATGTCGACGCGCGGCAGCGCGGCCTCCCGCACCACCGGGGTGCCGGGACGCCAGCCCCAGGCGTCCATCAGCCAGGCCTTCCCCTTGGTCGAACGCGGCGTCAGCTCAAGGGACTTGACGTGCCCCAGGTCGAGACCGGCGCGGGTCGCGGCGGTCAGCGGGACACGGACCTCGCGCGCCCAGTAGGAGGCCGTCCGGTCGGTGCCCGGCAGACCGTCCACCTGGACGCGGCCGAGCTTCGCCCGCTTGCCGTGTGCGTCGGTGAGGGACACGTCGAGGCGGGTGCCGGTGGAGTTCGGCGGCACGAACAGCCGGAGGGCGAGGCCCT
Source organism: Streptomyces sp. NPDC001617 (assembly GCF_053596855.1). Taxonomy (NCBI): domain Bacteria; kingdom Bacillati; phylum Actinomycetota; class Actinomycetes; order Kitasatosporales; family Streptomycetaceae; genus Streptomyces; species Streptomyces sp. NPDC001617. The sequence continues at coordinate 66,640 of NZ_JBSFHA010000007.1, read as the reverse complement.
TGGAGCCGGAGAGCCCGACCGTCGTGCCGGGGCGCACCTGCACCGCCGTGCCGGCCGCCGTCCAGCTCAGTGCGATCGCACGACGGCCGACCTCGCGCTCGGTCTCCCACTGCGCGAAGTGCGGCGAGACTCCCTTGGCGTCCTGTCCGAGGCAGGCCACGTGCGTGTCCGGGTCCACCGCCGAGCACAGCCGTCCGCCGGTCACCGACAGCTTGCCGTCCGGCAGGAAACCGCCGGAGCGGTTCGCGCCGACGGCGTGGGTGAGCACGCGCGCGGGGTCGGCCGACGGCGCCCGCCTGCCCGAGCCGTCGAGCAGCGGCCGCACCCGGTCGTCCCCGGCGACGAACAGCCGGGCCGCCGCCGCGATGTACACACTGCCCGCGTTGTGCTGCTGGTCGGCGGTCAGCCGGGTCGCGGTGCCCGGCGAACACACCGGGTCGCGCTGGTCCGGGTCGTTGTAGAAGTCGTCCTCCGAGGGCGCCTCGGACTTGCCGGGCGTCCACTCGGTGTTGAAGAAGTTGTGGTCGGCGCCGACCACGTAGACGGCACTGTGCAGGGCGTTGCCGCGGCTGACCGCGCGGGTGCCGTCGACGTACACCTCGCCCTGGAGGTCGGAGACGTCGCCGTCGCAGCCCGGCAGGATCGTCGCCGACGGGACGTCGGCGACCGGGTTCTGGCCGAAGATCGTCGGTCCGATCAGGACGGTGCCGCGGATGTGCCAGCGAACGGGGCCGTGGTAGCCGTCCTGCGCGGCGGGCGGCGGGTAGAGGCTGTCCATGGCGGCACGGTTCACGCCCTCGCCGCCGCGCGAGTGGCCGACGAGCAGGACGCGGGAGAGGTCCGCCTTGGGCGCGTCGCGGACGACCGCGGGGGCCGAGGCCGGGTGGGCGGCCCAGTCGGCCCAGCGGGCCAGGTGCTGCCGGATCAGGGAGGAGCGGGCCTGGGCGCCGCCGTCCTCGGCCGCCCAGTCCTGGCCGTTGATGCCGTTGGCGGAGATGGAGACGGTCACATAGCCCTGGGAGGCGAGGAGTTGCTGGTCGCGCAGATAGCCGCGGTAGCTCGGGATCGGCTTGGTGCCGGTCGGGCAGGGCCAGTCGCCGCTGGCGTCGTCGCCCTTGTAGCAGGTGGTGTGGCGGCCGTGCAGGAACAGGGCGAGCGGCCGAGTGCCGGTGGCGCCCTTCGGCGCGACCACCACGGCCTTCATCTCGACGGGCTGCGGGAAGTCGGGCAGCTTCACCGGGTTCAGGTCGTACTCGCCGGTGGTGGTGCTGTACTGGCCCGGTCTGCCGGGATCGACGGAGTTCGCGGGAAGCTGGGCGGGCGGTCGCACCGCCGCCGTGTCACGCCGGGTGAGCGGGGCCTGCGTACGGCCCGCTCGGTCCAACTTCCTGCCACCGGCGCGGACTTCGAGGAATTTCAACCCCTTTGCGGCCTGGCCCTGTTCGAGGCCCAGACGGAACGTGCGCCCGTCCTTGCCGGGGGTCGGATGGCCGAGCAGCCGGTCGCCGGCGTAGAAGTCGACGCGCGCGTCCCCCATGGGCACGGGAGCGGTCGAGCGCCAGACCAGCTGACGCGCCGCACCTTCGCCGGCGATCCGCCAGCCCGGCGGGAGAGAGCCGTCGCCGTCCGCCACCGCCGCGTGCGGATCGGCACCTGGCGGCTGCGCCGCCTGTGCCAGCCCCGGCGATCCCCCCGCCACCGCCAGTACCGCCGCAGCGGTCACCCATATTCGCCGGGCACGGAACAAGGTTCCCCTCCTCAAGTACCGATTGCGGGCGCCCTGTTGGTCAGGCAGGGGCCCCTCACGACTGAGAGGACGGGATGATGACGCTGTGGGTTGCCTGTGGCCAGTGAGGTGATCGACATCCAGTGGTGCGCTCAGGTCAGGGCGCCACGACGCGCATGGGCACCCGCCCTTCGGGACAGGACCCCTCAATGAGCCGAACCCCGTTGCGCGCCGCGATCGTCGGCACCGGCCACCGCGCCCAGACCTTCACCCGGGGCCTCGCCGCACGCCCCGGCCATCGCGTCGCCGCATTGTGCGACCCGAACCCGACCCGGATGGCCTTCCACAACAGACTGCTCACGGCCGACGGCGAACCGGCCGCCACCCCATGGGAACCCGACCGCTTCGCCGACCTCCTCGTCAAGGAGGACATCGACGAGGTCGTCGTCACCACCGTCGACGCGGCCCACGACCAGTACATCGTCCCCGCGCTGCAGGCGGGCTGCCGGGTCGTCACCGAGAAACCGATGACCGTCGACGCGGACCGGTGCGCCCGCATCCTCGACACGGTGCGGGCCACCGGCACCTCGCTCACCGTCGCCTTCAACTACCGCTTCAACCCGGTGCACGAGAAGGTGCGCGCCCTGCTCGCCGACGGCGCGATCGGCGAGATCCTCTCCGTCCACTTCGAATGGCTCCTCGACACCCGCCACGGCGCCGACTACTTCCGCCGCTGGCACCGCGAGAAGGCCAACAGCGGCGGACTGATGGTGCACAAGTCGAGCCACCACTTCGACCTCGTCAACTGGTGGCTCGCCGACGAGCCGCAGGAGGCCTTCGGCTACGGACGGCTCGGCTTCTACGGCCGTGACGCGGGCGAACGCCATGGACTGCGGCGGGACTACGACCGCGCCCACGGCGCCGGTGCGGCCGCCGACGACCCCTTCGCCCTGGATCTCGCCGCCAACGACACCCTGCGCGCCCTCTACCTCGACGCCGAGCAGGACGACGGATACCTCCGCGACCGCAACGTCTTCGGCGGGCCGGTCACCATCGAGGACGACATGGCCGTCCTGGTCCGCTTCTCACGCGGCGCGACGATGACGTACCACCTCACCGCCTACTCCCCGTGGGAGGGTTATCGGGTGATGTTCAACGGCAGTGCGGGACGCCTTGAGCTGGAGGTCGAGGAGAGCCGCTGGCAGGCGCCCGTCACCAGGGTCACGTCGAACAGCGGCGCCCTGCACGGGGACACGGCCGCCGAGCACGCGGGAGGCGCCCGGCTCACCCTGCGCCCGCTGTGGCGCCCGCCCGTCGACATCCCGCTCGACGCGGCGCACGAGGCGCACGGCGGGGGAGACCCGCGGATGCTCGACGCGCTCTTCGGGCCGGTGGACGGTCGTGGGTCGGTGGACCCGGAAGGCGCCGGGCATCCCACGGCCACCGAACGCGACGGCGCTCTCGCCCTGGCCGTGGGGCTCGCGGCCAACCGGTGCTTCGAGACGGGGCGGCCCGTGGCCGTCGGGGACCTGATCCCTGGACTGTGGGAGCGATGACGGAGCGACTGATGGAGGCCGGCGAGGGCCGCGCGGCGGTGCGGATGACGGTGACCACGGACATGGTCAACGGGCACGGCCTCGCCCACGGCGGCTACGTGTTCGTGCTCGCCGACACGGCGTTCGCCTGTGCCCGCAACAGCCGTGGTCCTGTCACCGTCGCGGCCGCCGCCGACATCGACTCGTTGCACCCCGCGCACGAAGGGGACGTCCTCACGGCCGTGTCCGGCGAGGTGATCGCCGAGTTCCGCGGCCGTAGCCGTAGCCGTAGCCGTAGCCGTAGCCGTAGCCGTAGCCGTAGCCGTAGCCGTAGCCGTAGCCGTAGCCGTACGCCGGGACCGGTCGGGACCCGGCGATCCGGGCCGGAGTGACCGTCGGTCAGGTCCAGGCGCGGAAGGGCTCGTCGACCAGTTGGAACACGGGCTCGCCGCGGACCGGATCCTTGACCATGGACAGCCGCACCCGGTCGCCGCTGTGGATGCCGATCGGCGGACCCATCACCCGGCCGCGGACCACGAACCCCTCGGCCATCTCGACCATCGACACATTGCGCGCGGCCGGGGTGTTGCGGTGCACCGTCGTCGAGTGGCGGACCGTGCCCGTGCCCTCGCTGCGCTCCGTCCTCAGGTCGCTGCCCTGGCAGACCGGACACAGCAGTCGGTGGTACATGGCGGTGCCGCACCATGTGCAGCGCTGGAAGAGGATGGCGTCCGAGTCCCTGGCCGTGGGCTCGAGCACGCCCGCCGCGGAGCCGCCTGCCTGACGAACGACGCTTCCTGAGTGGTGGTACACGCTGGTCAACTCCCTGCGCTCGGCCGGAATCCCACGTGCGCGGTTCGCCGTGCCACCGTGCACGAACTCAATGTATGGCACTGAGTGTCATCCGTAAAGGTACTGCGTACCCTCACATGTGTCCGGCGTCGGGTCAGTCCCCGTCGAGAGCGCCCTCGATCTCCTGGACCACCCGCCACAACGGTGCGCCCCGCCGGGAGACGATCACCACCACGTCCTCGGGCTCCTCGTCGTCGTGCGGCGCGGGGGGTCTGGCGAAGGCCTGCTGCACGTACCCCAGGGCGTGGTCCAGCGCGTCGCTCGCGTCGCCCTGTCCGTCGGAGCGCAGCCACGAGCGCAGTGCGTTGTTGTGGGCCGCCGCCACGGCCGCCGCGATCACATCGGCCCGCAGTGTCCCGTCCTCACGGCCCGCGAGGCGGCCGCGCAGATAGTCGGCGAAGGCGCGCTCGTAGCGCCACACCACCGAGAGCTCGTAGGCGCGCAGCCCGGGCACCTTCTTGGTCAGGCGATAGCGCTGCACCGAGAAGGTGGGGTTCTCGGTGTACATCCGCAGCACGATCCGCACCGCGTCGCACACCCGCTGCACCGGTTCGTCGTCGCTGCTCTCCCCGAGGAACGCCGTCATGTCGGCCAGACAGCGCTCGTGGTCGGGGAAGACCACGTCCTCCTTGGACGGGAAGTACCGGAAGAACGACCGCCGTCCCACGCCGGCCAGCGCCACGATGTCGTCGACGGTCGTCTGCTCGTAACCGCGCTCCAGGAACAGCTGGAACGCCGCCGCCACCAGGGCTTCGCGCATGGTCGGCTTCACGGCCGCCGGCTCCGTCTTCATGGACGGGAACGTAGCACCCGGGGCATACGCATGGCACTCAGTGCGCCGCTGATAGGGAACTCAGTGCTGTACGCCACTTGGGGAGCGGTGACGACGACCCGTTGGCAGGAGACCGGGAATGGGCTGAACTCCGGGGCGCGCGGCCGCGTATCACTTCTCGGGGAACGGCGGAGAGACCCGCCATGGGACGGAAGGAGAGCACTGTGCCCACGCCGCCGGCATCCGGGTCATCGCAGGACCGACCGCCGCTGGAACCCATCGTCGTCCTGCGCCCGCGCCGCACCGACGCCCTGGCCGAGCTGTTCAAGGAGATGGAGCAGGGCAGCGCCGGTCTCAAGGCCGTCGCCGTGCCCGACCCCCACTCCTGGGACGAGGGCGAGACCCAGGAACTCCCGCCCGTGCGCACCGACAACGGCGCCCCGCCGCGTGACGTCGGCCGGTTCGGCTTCGGACCCGGACTGCGCCGCGCCGCCGTCACGATCGCCGTCGCCGCGGCCGCCCTCGTCGGCTTCGGCGGTGCCCTCCTGCTGGCCGGCCGGAACGATGAGGCCGCCGCCGAGGCGCCCCCTCCCACGGCCTCCGCCGAGCCCACGTCGACCGCCTCCGCACCGGCCGCCGACGATCCCGACGGCGCAGGCACCCTCCGCGAGGGCGACAGTGGTCCCGCAGTCACCGACCTGCAGAAACGCCTGCTGCGCATCCCGGACGTCTACGCGGGCGGCGCCACCGACGGCACCTACAACGCCACCCTCAAGGCCGCGGTCGCCCGCTTCCAGCTCTGGTACGGCATCCGGGGCGACGAGACCGGTGTCTACGGCAACGACACCCGACAGGCACTGGAATCGCGGACGGCTTCCGACACGGGCTGACACCGGCCGGCGCCGTCCGGTTCCCACGGCGTCGCCCAGGCGAACGAATCGCGGCCCGACGTCGGCGGACCCGCCCCTACTCCGGCTCCACCGGCACCCTGAGGTCCAGCACGCAGACATCGTCCCGCCGCTCACTCTCCAGCATCCCCACCAGCAGCGGGCCCAGTGAGCGGGGCTCGTCGGTGGGGTGGGCCAGGACGGCCTCGGCGAGGCGCTTCAGCCCCCGGTCGAGGGCCTCCCCGGGCCGTTCGACCAGGCCGTCGGTGTAGAGGATGACGCGGTCGCCCGGCTGGAGGTGGCACTCGGCCTCCTCGAACTTCGGTGCGCTGCTCGCCCCGAGCAGCATGCCGCGGGGGCGGTCCAGGTAGCGGACCTGTCCGTCCCGCAGCAGCAGCGGCGGCGGATGGCCGGCCTGCGCCCAGGCCAGCCGGCGTTCGGTGGGGTAGTAGCGGGCGAGGACCATGGTCGCGGTGCCGTGGGAGTCGCTGGAATGCAGCAGCAGCGTGTTGAGCCGGGCGAGCGCGCCGGTCAGCGAGGAGCCCGTGATGACCATGCCCTTGGCGGTGAAGCGCAGCTGGGCCATGGTGGCGACCGCGTCGATGCCGTGCCCGGCGACGTCGCCGACCACGAACAGGGCCTGTCCCTCGGGCAGTTCGATGGCGCTGAACCAGTCGCCGCCCACGTGGATGCCCGACTGGGCGGGGAGATAGGCGACCTCGACCCGCAGCCCGGCCAGTCGCACGGGCCGGGTCGGCAGCGGCAGCAGTGCGTGCTGCAGGCGGCCGGCCAGGGTCCGTTCGGCGAGCAGCACGTCGTGCTGGGTCAGGATGGCCCGCTCGCTCTCGACCAGGGCGAGCTCCGCGCTGCGCTGGGCGGTGAGGTCCTGGATGACCGCGTGCACCTCGACGGGTGTGCCGTGGGAGTCCGGGACGGTCTCGGCGACGGCCCGCAGATGCCGCAGCCCGCCCGCTGTCCGGATACGGAACGGCACGTCGAACATCCGCCCGTCGTGCAGCAGTTGCGCGATGGCGTGGGACAGCGTGGCCACGTCCTCGGGCAGCGCCAGGTCGGGCAGCTCGGTGAGGCCGACCGGGCCGCGCTCGGGGTCCCGGCCCAAGAGGGCGTAGACGTGGGAGGACCAGGTCACCTCGTGCGTGAGCAGGTTCCAGCTGGCCCAGCCCAGGTTGCCCAGCCGCTGCAGGTCCGCGAGGCGCTGCTCCTGCCGGTCCGAGGAGCCGTGCCGCACCCAGGTGAGGACCAGTCCGTCGACCAGCCGCGCCGCCCGCACCGAGTAGGTGGACAGCTCGGCGACGCCGTCCACGACCTCCTGGTGCGCGAACGGCTCGCTCTCGTACGGCTCCCCGGTCGTGAGCGTCCGCCGCAGGCCCTCGCGCAGTGTCGGCTCGGCCGCCAGAGCCGGGCAGCAGTCCCGGAAGCCCCGCCCCACCAGCTCGCGCCCGGCGCGGCCGACGACGTCGCCGGCCCCGGCGGTCGCGGCGTCGACGCGGTAGTCCTCGATCCCGGACGGTACGGAGGGCAGCGGCGTGAGCAGCATGGCGGCACCCGGCAGCGCGTCGAACACCGCCTGCACGGCCTCCGCGGCGGCGTCGGCGACCCCCTCGGGGCGGGTGTCGAACGCGCGCAGCCGACCGGCACAGAGCCGGACGACCTCCTGCAGATGTCGGCGCGCGCCGGGGGTGAACGGTCCGCGGAGCGTGCGCAGTACGCCGACGCACACATCGGTCGAGGCGCCGAAGACGCCCTTGTGCACGGCCGTGGACTCGGGGACGGGCACGGGCAGCCAGGCGCGGGACTGCCAGTGGTCGGGCGGGTCTCCTATCAGCAGGTACCGCTTGCGGTCCGTCTCCGGGTCCTCCAGCCAGCGTGGCTCGCCCGCGCGCAGGGCGTCGAGTGCCGCGACCCCGCTCAGCGGCGGGATGTGGTGCCACGCGGTGGCCAGCGTGTCGTCGATGCCCGCGTGCCCGACCAGCTCCAGTCCTCCGGCGGGCAGGCGCGCGTAGATCATGATCGCGTCGGCCTCCACCTCCGGTGCCAGCTGCTCCCGCAGGCACTGGGCGAGCTCCTGCGGGGTGGCGACGTGGACGAGTGCCCGGCCCAGGGTGGCGAGTGCGGCGGAACCCTCGTCGTCGGCGTCGGCGCCGGCGTCGCGCGAGGACGGGACGGCGGACTCGGGGGAGGCCACCGGATCCGGCTCGGGGACACCGGGCGCCGGCGCCAGACTGCCGAGCGTGATCCAGCACTCCTCCAGGAGCGTGCGACCGCCGGTCTCGGCGCGCCGCCGCAGGTCCTCCTCGGCCGCGTCCGGGGAACAGCCCGTCAGCGCCATCACCGCGCCCCTGGCACGCTCCAGGACGGCCGACATCGCCGCCAGGTTCCGCAACCGGTCCATCTCGGCACGCTGCCTGGCGACGACCTTGGCCAGCGCGACCGTGTCCGGTGCGGCACGGGACTCCGGCGGCGTGGCGGGCTCACTCGTCACGCGACGAGCATTGCACACAAGCCCCGGTTCGATCGTGGTCTTGCCCGCGCGGGCTTCACCCGAAAGGGAACGGCCGGGCGGCTGGAGTGGACACACCGGCACGCACACGGCGATCAGTCCTCGTGTGGCCGGTACAGCCACAACCGGAACAGCCGGCTCAGCAGCGGCATGACGAGATAGGTCAGCACCGGCACCAGCATCACCGGGAAGACCGCCGCCCGCAGCGGCAGGGGCCAGCCGGCGGTGCGAGGTGTCACCAGCGACTGGATGAGGAGCGTGATCGGATAGACGCCGAGGAACGTGGTCAGCACCATCTTCCAGCGCGGCGGGGGCTTCACGGTCGTGCCGGGAAGCCCGAACCAGGTCTCCATGCCCGTGGTCGACTGCCGCTCGCTGCCCACCTCGGAGGCGACGTCCTCGATGCGGGCGTGCCACCGAGCCCGCTCCTCGGACTCCAGCCACCGGGTGAGCCGGTGCGGATCGGACCAGCGCAGTACCGCGTGATACCGGTGACCGTCCTCGGGGTGCAGCCAGGAGACGCCCTCATTGCCGGGGAACCGGCGGGCACAGCGGGTGATCCCGTGGGTCCACTCCTCGAACTCCCGCTCCCGGCCGGGTCGTACCCGCCAGGTGAGCACGGTGGTGACCGGTTCGCCCCTGCGCAGCTGGGTGGTGCTCATGGTCACCACGTGTGCCACGCCTGGCGCGGATCATGCGCCCCGCGCCGTGACCGGGGTCAGCGCCCCGAGTCCACCAGCGCCTGGGTGACCGCGCGGACGCTGCGCGCGATGTGCTGGAGCTGCAGCACCTCCGCCGCGTACAGCTTGATCGTGTGCTCGATCACCGACTCGGGCAGACCGATGCGGGGCAGGTCGGCGCGGGCGGTCTGCAGAGCGGTGCGGGCGACCCGGATCTCGTGCTGGACCTGGATCTGCGCATGGCGGGCGAGCAGCACGGGGTGGCGGATGAACGCCGGGTAGCTGGCGTAGCGCGCCGGCACCAGCTCGCGCAGCCACTTGGTCGCCGAGCGCTCCCAGTCGTAGGAGCCGGGCTGCTTGACCTGGCACGGCCAGTCCGGGCTGAGGCGCGTGGTCGTCAGTTGCATGGGCATCGCTTCCGGTGTGCGGCGTCGTCAGGGTGATCCGACGGGTGCGGGCGGCCCCGGCCTAGGGGATGACCGGGGCCGCCACGGGCCTCGCAGGGGCGAGGTCCGCCCGGACGCCTTCGGCGCCGACGCGGGTAGGAGACGGCGGCCTTCGGGTGTCCGGGTGACGCGTGAGAAGTATTTATATATGCCGTCTGCTTTGCAAGGCGTATGAAAACATTCATGCGCGAAATGTTGTGAAAGGTCCCTTTGTAATGAGCGAAACGGGAGCGGGGAGTGTTGCGGCGAGCGCCGCGCGTCAGTCGCGCAGGAAGAACTGGTGCTGGTCGGAGATCTGCTCGTACTCCTCGAGCCGGGCCTGGGTGCGCTCCGGATCGGCGTCGGTCATGGCCTGCAGCAGCGCGGCGGCGATCACACCGGGCGCGGCGTAGGAGTCGAAGACGAGCCGGGAGCCGGTGCCGGTCGCGAAGACGACGTCGGCCTCGTCGGCCACCGGACCGAGCGCCAGGTCCGTCACCAGGGCGACCTTGAGACCCGCGCTGCGCGCGACCTGTACGGCGGTCAGCGTCTCCTGGGCGTGCCGGGGCATCGAGAACGCCAGCACCCAGGTGCCGCCCGCCTCGCGCGACTGCAGCAGCGCGTCGTAGGCGACGCTGCCGCCCCGGATCACCAGACGCACATCGGGGTGGATGCGGCGTGCGGCGTAGGCGAAGTACTCGGCGAGGGAGACCGAGATGCGCAGCCCGAGGACCGTCAGCGGAGTGGACGACGCCAGCTTGCGCCCGATGTCGATGAGCTGGTCGGGGTCGGCGAAGTCGCGGCGCAGGTTCTCCAGGTTCTCGATCTCGGCGTCGACGGCCGCCTGCAGTTCGTTGCTGCCGTTCTCCTCGGTCGCGCCGGGGCCGCCGGCGAGAGTGCCGAGGGCGATCGACTGGAGCTTCTCGCGCAGCGCGGGGTAGCCGCTGAAGCCGACCGCGGCCGCGAAGCGGGTCACCGACGGCTGGCTGACGCCGACCCGTTCGGCGAGATCGGTGATCGAGAGGAACGCCGCCTCGGTGATGTGCTCGATCAGGTACTGGGCGATGCGCCGCTGGCCGGGGGAGAGCCGGGGCCGGTCGAAGAGTGTTCTGAGCTGGGACGCCGGGGCGGCCTCGGCTTCCGGTGCGGTCCTGCCCGAGGTGATCGCGGATGCCTGTGCGCGTGCCTGCTGCGGCGATGGCACCGGTGCGCCTCCTTTGTCTCCCACAGTGCTTCAACATAGCTCACGAGCCCTCGTGACCAGGGCTTGTACGAGGTAAGAGCGGTCCGGCGGACGGATGCCCGGATCGCTCACCGGAGGCTTGTGTCAGCGGCGGTAGAGGGTGATCGAATGACCGACCTCGTCGATCTCACGACTGCTGTCGATCAATTCGGCCAGCCTGCCGCGCGCCTTGGCCACCGCCGAGTCCGACACGACCAGCAGCCCGTGCACCTGACGCGGAGGCACCTTGCGCGGGTCGGACGCGTCGATGCCGTAGTACGAGGGCACCCCGCTGCCCTTGTACACCAGCCAGATCCGCTCACCCCGGTACCGCTCGCGCAGCCGGTCGGCGAGCCGCCCCAGGTCCTGGCCCCAGTCCACGTTGGAGTCGTGCAGCCGCAGATGGGTCTTGGCCGGACCGCCGAACGCCTCGTTGGAGTACGGCAGATAGTAGGGGTACGTCCGCACCGAGCTGACCGCGACGAACAGCACCAGCGCTCCCGTCACGAAGGGAGCCCACCGCCACCGCACCACGAGGACACAGCCCGCGGCCACGGCCAGGAACATGGGCACGAAGATCGCGTACCGCGTCCCGAAGTCCCGCGACCCGGTCATGGCGGCGCCCAGCAGCACGGCGGCGGGCAGCAGCACATAGGGGGCCGCCGGCCGCAGCCGCCGTACCGCCACCATCACCACGGCCCCGGCGATCCACAGCGCGAGCATGCCCAGCGGCGTCTTCACCAGCAGCGCGGCCGGCAGGTAGTACCAGCGGGACCCGGTGTACAGATGCCCGAACAGGAAGCCCTGCCACGGGTAGTTCTCCAGGCCGAACTGGATGCGCATCCCGTCCCGGTACGAGGCAGGCAACGGCAGCAGCCGCACCAGCAGCCCCTTCAGTCCGTGCACGGCGGGTACGGGCTGATCGGGCGTCCACCGCAGCCGCGGATCGACCACCAGATACGACAGCCATACGACGGCCACGGCGCCCACCGCCACCACGGCCGCCCCCGCCGCGGACCGCAGCAGCGCCCTTTGCCGGTCCTCGGCGCCGGCCCGCCACACCGACCAGGCGCCCAGCGCCACGAGCACCGGAACCGCCGGCAGCACACTCATCTTGGTGGCCAGCCCCGCCCCGAGCGCCAGTCCGCCCAGCGGCACATACAGCCGGGGCCGTCGGCGCGCCCGCCACAGCAGCCAGGCCGACGTCAGCACGAAGCCTGCGGCCGGCACGTCCAGGGTGGCCAGCGAGCCGTGCGTGATGACGTCGGGGGAGAAGGCGTACAGGGCCAGGGCCGCCAACCCGGCCTTGGTGCCCGCGAGTTCACGGGTGAAGGCGAACACCACGAACCCGAAGAGCAGGGTCAGCACGATCATCGGCAGCCGGGCCCAGAACATCAGCCGCCACGGGTCGTTGCCGGACGTGTACAGCAGATGCGCCCCGAAGCGGCTCTGGTCGCCCTTGTACGCCGTGTCGACGTGCGGGTCGGCGATCGCCACCCCGACCGCGATCACCAGCTTGCCGAGGGGCGGGTGCTCGGGGTTGAAGCGGACGCGATGCTCGTGCAGATAGTCGGCGGCCGTGGCGACGTAGATCGGCTCGTCGATCGTCGGTGTCTGCTGCACGGCCGTGGTGACCATGGCCGCGGCCATCTGGGCGAGCAGCACGAACACCAGCAGGGGGACCAGCCAGCGCCTGTGGGGGCGCCGTGACCGCCCGGTGGCCGTCGCCCGTGGTGGCGGGTGTTCCTCGTCGTCGTGTGTGCCCGGCTCCAGGACCGAGTGCTGTTCGTGCGCCATCATCCGCCCCGCGGTGACACCGACCGCGAGGGGGCGGGAGCGATCCGGGCCCATCCCATGAACCTACTTTCGCATCAGCTCCCGCCCTCCGGGCGTCACCGCTTCAGGAGTCGTACCGACAGACCTTCCGTCGTGTAGACGGGTACGGCCCGCAGCCCGTCGGAGTTCAGCTCCACGCTGTCGAAACGGCCGCGGAGCTGCGGAGCCGACAGCACGCGCACGGTGCTGCCCGCCGCCGGCGGCTTGTCGACGTCCAGCTGGAGGGACAGTACGCTGCCCGAGCCCAGCAGCGCCCGCCGGGTGACCTCAAGGGCGGGTTCATGGCCCGAGCGCAGCGTCAGCTCCAGCGTGCCGGACTCCTGGGAGTACACGCCGTGCGCCTGCACGGGCTGCGGCACGCGCAGCGTGCCGCCGGACACCCGCACGTCACCGTGGCCCAGCGCATGCGAGGAGGCGGCGACCAGCGTGCCGTCCTTCACCACGGTGCCGCCCGTGTACGTGTTGTGGCCGGTGAGGGTGAGCGTGCCGGTGCCCCGCTTGGTCAGCCCGCCGTCGCCGTCGATGTCGTTGCGCCAGCTGTCGGCCGCGCCGAAGCCGCCCGCGGACGCGTCCAGCGTCACGGTCACGTCGGAGTCGAAGGCGCCGTAACCGTCCGCCGCGGCGAACAGGTTGAGCCGGCCCCACTGCTCGAAGCCGTCCAGCAGCACATACCCGGAGGGCAGGGCGGTGGTCCGCAGCACCTCGCGGCGCTGGGCCGCGTCCAGGTAGGGCAGCCGGGTCTCCAGCAGCACCTCCGCGCCCTTCGGCACGGTCAGCGGCTCGCTGCGGCCCTTGCGGGTGAGGACGTAGGTCAGCCGGGGCTCGACCGCGCAGGCGTTGGCGTCCCGGTCGGCGTAGGCGTCGCCCGCGTCGGAGTGGGCGTAGGCGAACAGAGTGTCGGCCGTGGTGCCCGTCTGCTGGGTGAAGTACGCCAGGGCCTGCGCGCGGGCGGCGGCCTTGAGGTCGGCGTTGGCCGGGTCGGCCAGGGTGGCGGCGGCGAGGGCGGTGGCCATGATGCGGCCGCCGATCACGTCGACAGTGGAGTGCATGCCCGCCATGATCCGGGTGTGGCTCAGCTCGAAGGCGCGCGTCACCAGCTCCTGGAAGCGCTCCGGCACGGCGTACGCGTAGGCCAGGCCGGCCAGGTGGAAGGCGTTGGTGTGGCCGCTGGGGAAGCCGCCGTCGTCCGTCGGTGAGGTGCTGCGCTGGCGCAGCAGCTGGGGCGCGACGATCACCTTCGAGTCGTAGACGGGGTAGCCGAACGCGTCGGTCTTCCCGGTGTCGACGACCTCGCTGTCCTCGTTCATGCGCCAGGGACGCGGGTACTGGTAGGCGTACTTCGACGGGTTGCCCGACGCCCAGTTGCCGCGCAGCGTGTCGACGAGCTCGGCCACCTTGCCGAGCGCCGAGGTGTGCGAGCCCGCGCCGAGCGTGGAGCCGGCCGGGGCGCCGGCGGGCACGGCGTCGTTGATCGTGGTCGCGGGCGTCGAGTCGGGCGCGCTGGTGATGGAGGTGACCGCCTGGGCGCCGGACCTGTACCGGTCGGCCAGCGGTCCCAGGCCCGCGATCATCGCGTAGCTCTGGTGCTGGCGGTCGTAGAGGAACGCCTCCTTCGCCTGGGCGTCCGTACGCGCACCGGTGATCCGGACGCTGTAGCGCACGTTGGCGCGCAGCAGGTCGGGCAGCAGTGGGGCGCCGGTGTTCCAGGCACCGCCCGTCTTCCAGATCTGCGCGAAGCCGCCGAGGACGCGGACCACCGCGTTGGTCTCGGGCGTGAGGTTCGTCAGGAGGTTGGTCTTGTAGTCGTCGACGAACGCGGCGGCGTCGGTGGCGGCCTTGGCATCGGCGGCGCCCAGCCAGGAGGCGAAGGTGGGCGCGGCCAGCACACCGGCCGTGGCGCCCAGGGAGGTCTTGAGGAAACCCCGTCTGCCGACGGCGAGACGGCCGTCCGTCGAGGGGGAGCGGTGCCCGGCGGGTGACGGCATGCGAATGCCTCTCTTCAGTTCGTCGGCCCTGCGGCCGTAGGGGGTGACGTGACGTGCGCTGAGGGGGACCCGTGGACGGCTCGTGGAGCCGTCCGAGTCGACCGATGCGTAGTGCGAAGATCTACGGCCGGGTTGTGTCCCGGTGGTGTGGGTCGTGCGACAAGGAACTGTCGTGCGGGTGAACGCGCTGTCAGCCGGGGCGCTGGCCGCCCATGCTGTCGTAGAACGGGGTGCCGGGAGAGACGTCCGAGGGCTTGACCGGATGTCCCGCGGCGCCGGAGGCGTAGAGGGCGGCCACCAGGGAGAGGGTGCGCCGGGACTCGGCCAGCTGCACGGGCGGCGGGGTGCCGTCGCGCAGGCTGGAGAGCACCTTCGTGAACTGCTCCCGGTGTCCGCTGCGGGAGTCCACCGCCGCCGCGGTGTCCCGCGCGCCGGCCATGGCCGCCTCCCACTCGGTGAGCACATGGTCGTGCCCGGGGGCCGGGGTCACCCGCCAGTCCTCGTCCCGGTAGCCGTACAGATGGGTGACCTCGACGGTGGCGTACTCGAAGTCGTAGCGCAGGTACGACTCCTGCCGTGGGGAGAGGGAGCTGTTCACCACGGAGGCCACGGCGCCGTTCGCGAACGACACATGCGCCATCGAGACGTCCTCGGTCTCGGTGCGGCGCGCCTGTGTCCTGGTGATGGCCTGCACCTCGGTCCAGTCGCCGAGCAGATCCAGCATCATGTCCATCTGGTGGATGCCCAGGCCCATGGTGGGGCCGCCGCCCTCGGTGTCCCACCGGCCGCGCCAGGGCACGTCGAAGTACGACTGGTCGCGGAACCACGTGGTGTGGCAGACCGCCAGCAGCGGGCGGCCCAGCACGCCCGCGGAGGCCAGCGACTTGAGCACGGCCTGGCCCCGGCCGAACCGGTGCTGGAACACGGTGGCGAACCACGGCGGCCCGCTCGCCGCGCCCGCGATCTCGTCGAACTCCCTGAGCGACAGCGCCGGCGGCTTCTCCACCAGCACGCTGGCCCCGGAGCGCAGGCATGCCAGTGCCTGGTCGCGGTGGAGACCGGGAGGCGTGCACAGGTACACCAGGTCGGGGCGGGACCGCTCCAGCAGCACGTCGAGGTCGTCGTAGCCGGGCGGTGCCCCGTGCTTGGCCAGGAAGGCGTCCAGCCGAGTGCGGTCGGTGTCCGCCGCGGCCACGATCCTCGCGGGGACCGGGCCCTGGGCGGTGAGCGCGGCCGCATGGTCCATGGCGACGTCGCCGGTGCCCACGACCGCAATCCGTATCTCTTCGTCCTTCACTCGTGCTCCATCTGGTTCAGCTGGTGGGGGGCAGGTGGGGCGGTTCCCGGCCCGGGGAATCATGCGAGGTAGGTCGCGGAACGGGCGTGCTCGATCGTCAGCGCGCTCACCCCGGTGATCGCCGCGTCGAAGCCCAGCTCGCTCACCGCGATGCGCGGCACCCAGGGGATCCGGCCGACAAGGCGTCTGGTCAGCTGCTCGGCCGACTCCTCGCTGTACTGGGCGAACGCGCCGGCGAGCGCGATGACCTGGGGGGAGAGCACGACCGAGGTGGCGACGAGGGCGAGGGCGATGGAGTCGAAGAACTCGTCGCGGGCCCGCTCGGCGTCGCTGTCGCCCGCCCGGCAGCTGGCCATCATCGCGCGGAACGCGGGACCGACGCGCTTGCCGTGCAGACCCTCCCGCGCGGCGAACGGCTGCACCTGCGCCGCCAGGGTCGAATCGACATCGCCCTGTTCCGTGAAGTAGCGGGAGAAGGACGCGCTGGAGGTCAGCAGGAAACCGATCTCGCCCGCGGCCGACCGGTGGCCCCGGTGCAGCCGCGCCTCGTTGATGATGCCCGCGCCGAGCCTGGCGCCGAGGACGAGCGCGACGGCGCTGTGCGCGCCCGCGAGGGCGCCGCTGGTCCACTCGCCGTAGGCCGTCGCGTTGGCGTCGTTCTCCACCAGGATCGGCAGCCCGCTCCGGGCCGAGACGATGTCGGCCAGCGGCACCTCCTGCCAGTCGAGCTCGACGGCCTTGGACACCACCCCGTCGTGCACGATGCCGGGAACGGTGATGCCGACGGCGACGATCGGCGCGGTCACGCCCGTCCGGGCCGAGGTCAGCCGGTCGACGAGCTGCAGCAGTCCGTCGATGCGCGCGGCACCCGCGTCCTGGCCCTCGAGAGCGAAGGTGTGGCTCTCCTCGTAGAGGGTGGTTCCGCCCAGGTCGACCAGGCGTCCTCTGGCCGTGTATTCGGTGACGTCGACGGCCATGATGGCGCGGGCCGACGACGCGAATCGCAGCAGCGTCGTGGGCCTGCCGACCGACTGGCGCACCTGGCCCGCGGGTTCGACCGCGCCCTCCTCCAGGAGGGCCGAGCACAGCCGCTCGATGGTGGCCGAGCCGAGCCCGGTGCGCTGCTGGATGTCACGTCGGGACAGTGGTCCGTGCTCCCGGAGAACGTCTAGTATCGCGGTCCGGTTGATCTCGGTGACATGCCGAGTTGTCGCCGTACGTGGCGCCGGTCGGTTCACAACCCTCCCCCATAATCCATCGGACTGAGGATAAGTCTCGTCCGCATGCGTCTTCCCTGACTGTCTCGGAGATTACCAGTCTCCAGCCGGTTGCCAAGGTTGCCGGAGAATCCCAGATCTGCAACGAGGTGCGTTAACCCTTGTGGGTATTCAATCGCAGTGATAGGAAACGGGGACCTGCTACTACCAGCGGCCGGCGCCGTGCTCCGTCCGCTCCGACGAAAAGGGATCAAAGATGACCCGTGTGGGTGTGCGGCGCTCCCGCCGACTCGGCCGCGGCGGTATACGCCGCCTGGTTCCCCTCGCTGCCGTGGCCACGGCAGGAGCCCTGCTGCTCTCCGCCTGTGGGTCGGGGTCCGGCTCGGGCGGGAACGCCAAGTCGCTGACTTTCTGGATTTCCACGGTCCCGGGGCAGGATGCGGGCTGGAAGAAGCTGGTCGCGCAGTACAAGAAGGAAACCGGCGTCAAGGTCAAGCTCGTCAACATCCCCTACGACGGCTACCCGACGAAGCTGCACAACGCCGCGCAGGCGAACTCCCTGCCCGACGTGGCGGACGTGCCCGCGCTGGACCCGATCTGGTCGAACAAGCTGCTCGACCTCAGCTCCATCGCCAACAACAAGAGCAACAACATCAACGCCAACTTCCTCGCCAAGGACTCGTCCGGGAAGGTGCTGTCCATCCCCTCGGACGTCACCGCGTCCGGCCTGTTCATCAACGAGTCGCTGTTCAAGAAGGCGAACGTCTCCTTCCCGACCTCGCCGGACAAGACCTGGACGTGGACCGACTTCATCGCGGCGGCCAACAAGGTCCGCGAGAAGACCGGCGCCAAGTACTCCCTGGCGTTCGACCAGTCGCCCTCCCGGCTGCGCGCCATGGTGTACGAGATGGGCGGCCAGTACGTCCACGCCGACTCCTCCGGCAAGTTCTCGGTGGACGACGCGACGAAGAAGGCCGTGAAGACCTTCGTCGGATGGAACGACGACAAGGTCATGCCGAAGTCGGTGTGGACCAGCGGCGCCGACCCGTCCGCCATGTTCCAGAGCGGTGACGTGGTCGCCTACTGGTCCGGAGTCTGGCAGGTTGCCTCCTTCGCGGACAGCATCAAGAAGTTCGACTGGGCGAGCGTCCCGACTCCCGCCCAGCCCGTGCAGGCCAGTGACGTCAACAGCGGCGGCATGATGGTCGGCTTCAACAACAACGCCGCCGCGGCCACCGCCGCGAAGAAGTTCATGTCCTGGGTGTACGAGCCGAAGCAGTACACCGAGCTCGTGGAGTCCTCCGGGTTCCTTCCGGTCGAGAGCGGTCTGAACCCGAAGTACCCCTTCACCTCCCCGGCGGCGCAGGCGGCGTTCAAGCTGTACAACCAGGAGATCCCGCTCTACGCCCCGATCTCGGGCTACTTCAACGGCGCGCAGACGGCGTGGGTGCTGAAGGGCAAGAGCCTGACCGAGGACCCGACCAAGACGGAGCTCGGCAAGGCGGTCAACGGCCAGCAGTCGTCCGACAAGGCCTTGGAGAACATCGTGGCCGGCTACAACCAGCAGGTCGGCGGGGGCTCGTAGGCCAGTGGGCCGGGCGGCGGGAAGGGACTCCGCCGCCCGGCCTCACGCGCGCCCACGTGATGTCGGGCTCAGGGCGTGAGCCCACAGGAATCCATTCCATCAGCACGGAGTCAGGAAGATGACAAAACGCGCCTCGGCCGTGGCCGTGAGCCCGCCCAGGAGACGCAGTAAGTACACCCTTGCGCCGCTCGTCCTCATCGCGGCCAATGTCGTGCTCTTCGGGCTGTTCTTCGTGTGGCCGGCGGTGATCGGGCTCATCTACTCGTTCACGAACTACACGGGTGTGGGGGCGTTCCAGTTCATCGGACTGGAGAACTACCACAACCTGTTCGGGGACTCCACGTTCTACGACGCCCTGAGCCGGACGCTGCTGTACACCGTGCTCTTCGTACCGCTGAACTTCGCGGTCTCGCTGCTCGCCGCCAACCTGGTGGTCAGCAAGCACGCCAAGGGCTCGTCGGTCGCCCGCGTCATCTTCTTCATCCCATGGCTTCTGTCGCCCATCGTCGTGGGTGTCCTGTGGCGCTGGATGTTCGGTGAGAACTTCGGACTGGTCAACTACGTCATCGAGAAGTTCGGCGGAAGCGCCGTTCCGTGGCAGTCGAACGCGGACCTCTCGCTGCTCGTGGTGGTGATGGCGGCAGCCTGGTCCTGGACGGGCTTCACGATGCTGCTGTTCATCGCGGCGATCAAGAACGTGCCGGTGTCGTACTACGAGGCGGCCTCGCTCGACGGCGCCGGCCCCTGGCGCCAGTTCTTCAGCATCACCCTGCCGAGCATCGCGCCCACCTCGTTCATCGTCATCCTGCTGAACACGATCAACGCGATGAAGGAGTACCCGGTGTTCGTCGCCCTCAACAACGGCGGCCCCGGAACGTCGAACAACCTCCTGGTCCAGTACATCTATGACACCGGCTTCAAGCGGGGCCAGATCGGCTACGCGAGCGCCGCGTCGTTCGTGCTCATGCTCATCCTGATGGCCGTCGCGATCATCCAGCTGATCGTCAACCGGCGGGTGGAGAACCGATGACAACCACAGACATCCCACGCCCGGTCGACAAGGGCCCCGGACGGGCCGTCTCCAAGAAGAAGTCCCGCGGCCCGGCCACCGGCGGTCTGCGGCAGGCGGTGTCCGCGACGACACTGCTGTGGATCATGGCCTGCCTCTACGGGTTTCCGGTGCTGTGGTTCATCCTCAGCTCCTTCAAGCCGGCCAGCGACCTGTTCTCCTATCCGCTGACACTGGTTCCGCGCAATCCCACGCTGACGGGTTTCAAGGCGGCCTGGGACAGCGCCAACTTCTCCCAGTACTTCATCAACACCGCCCTCGTGTGCGTGATCACCACGATCCTCACGGTGGGCGTCAGCTGCTGCACCGGCTACGCGCTGGCCAAGTACGACAACAAGTGGCTCAAGGCGTTCTTCCTCTGCATCCTGGCCACCACGATGCTGCCCGGCGAGGTCATGCTCGCCCCCGAGTTCCTGGTGGTCCGCAACCTCGGCCTCTACAACTCGTTCGCCGGCATCATCCTCCCGGCCGTGCTCACCGCGACCGGATGCTTCATGTTCCGCCAGTTCTTCCTGACGGTTCCCGACGAGCTCGTGGAAGCGGCGCGCATCGACGGCGCCCGCGAACTGTCGATCTTCCTGCGGATCATGGTGCCGCTGTCCCGGCCCATCATGCTGACGCTCGCCATCCTGTCCTTCCAGTGGCGGTGGAACGACTACATCTGGCCGCTGCTGATGCTCAACGACCCCAACAAGTTCACGGTGCAGATCGGCATCCAGAGCATCGTCGGCGCGCAGAACATCAACTGGTCGGTCCTGCTCGGCGCGTCGGTCATCTCCATGATCCCGCTGATCGTGATCTTCCTGGTCTTCCAGCGCTATGTCATGGGCGCCGACATCAACGCCGGTCTGAAGGACTGACCTTGCCCGCTGCGTTCGACCACGAGTTCGTCCGCGCGGCGGCGCTCGCCGCCGACGGGTCGGCCGCCTCGCTCGGGACCGACCCGGCGGCGGAATTCATCGGGCCGCACCGCGCCCTGGCCCGGCGGGTGAAGACCCTGGTCGCGGCGTACCGCTCGCCGGAGTCGGTCCTGCACGGCAGCGAGCGGGCCGTCGCCGCCGCGCTGACCGACCTCCGTGCCCTGCGGTCCCTGCAGACGGCCTCCGGCCTCTTCGCGGGCGGCGACAACGTGCAGTCCCCGCCGGACTCCGCGTTCACCGTCAACGACGTGTGCGACGCGCACGTCCTCGCCGAGGGCGCGGGGCCGGAACTGGCTGACGTCACGGCGGCGCTCGCCGACATCGCGGGCGCCGCCACCGGCCCTCTCCTGACCGGTGGGGTGCACACCCCGAACCACCGCTGGGAGCTGAGCGCGGCGCTCGCCCGTCTGCACCGGTCGTTCCCCGACGACCGCCTCCTCGACCGCGTCGAGCAGTGGCTCGCCGAGGGCGTCGACATCGACACGGAGGGCCTGTACTCGGAACGCAGTGCCGTCTACGCGTCCCTCGTGACCAACCCGTCGCTGCTCCTGCTCGCCGACGTCCTCGACCGCCCCGACCTGCGGGACGCCGTCGAACACAACCTCGCAACGACCCTGGACCTCATCCGGCCGGACGGCACGGTGGAGACCGTCCACTCGCGCCGCCAGGACCAGAGGCTGTCGTTCCCGCTGTGGCCCTACCTGCCGCACTACCGGCTGCTCGCGATCCGCACCGGCCGGGGCGACTTCGCCCGCGCGGCCCGCCTGGCGGCCATCGACGGCATCGACGACCCCGACCTGCTCGCCCAGACCCTCCTCACCCCGGATCTGTGCCGCGTCCTGCCGGCTCCGGACGCGGAGAAGCTCCCGCGCCACCGGTACCTCCCCACCGCACGCCTCGCCGCACACGCCTCGGCCACCGCGCACACCGTGGTGTACGGCGGCTCCGACCTGCCCGAGCACCGGCGCATCCGCTCGGGCCTCGCCTGCAACCCCACCTTCCTGCGCCTGTTCGCCGGCGAGGCCGTCCTCGACGCGGTCCGCCTCTCGCGAGGGTTCTTCGACCTGGGCCCGTTCCGCGCCGCCGACATGGAACAGCTCGCCGACCACCGGTACCGGCTCACCGGAACCCTCACCACCGCCTACTACCAGCCGCTCCCGAAGGACCGCAGGCGCGACGACGGCGCCTACCGTCTGGTGGATGAGGGCCGCTTCTCCGCGGCGATGGCCTTCCCCGACCGCCCCCAGGACGAGATCTCCCACACCACCCGAGTCGAGGTCGACCTGCGGGAGGACGGGGCCGACCTGCGGATCGACATCAGCGGCCCGCCGGTGCCCTGGTCCCTCGAACTGACCTTCCGGCCGGGCGGCGAGCCGCAGGGCGCCGTACCGCTCGGTGACGGACGCTGGTGTCTGACGACCGAGCCGTTGACCTACCGCGTCGGCGACGACGCGATCCGGGTCGAGGCCGCCGTCGAGACGGGCGAACCGCTCGTCGGACCGGACCGGAGCGACATACTGCGCTACGACCCCGGACAGGACTACACCGTGGCCGGCGGCACCGACGCGACGACCGGAAACCACGTCTACCTCGGTGGGCACGGACCGCAGACACTGACCCTCACACTGCGCGCCCACCGGCCCGCACCTCCGGCATGAAGGGCTGATCCACCCGTGCACCTCCTCCACCAGCGCGGCCCGCTGCACGACCTCCCGGACACTTCGGAGGCGTACGACACCGTCCTCGCCGACGTCGTCGAGCAGGCCCTGGCCCGGCTCACACCGGAGGGCAACCTCGAACACCCGGACTGCGTCGACGACATCGGCGACACCTCCCTCGGCATCACCTCGCTGCTGGCCCTGGCCAACCAGCGCACCCAGGACCCGCGTCTTCCGGAGGCGGTCCTGCGCAGCCTGCACTTCCACCTCCGCGAGCGGGTGTTCACAGAGGACAACCCTGGCTACCCGAACCTGAAGGTGCGCAACTCCGGTCTCCCGTACGCCCGTTACGTGCTGGAGGCCGGGGCGCATCCCATCGGCGACTGGCCGAGCACGGTGTGGGCGCTGCTGCAACTGGTCAACGTCGTCGAGGTGGGCGACCGGATCATCCATGACGAACTCCGACACGAAATGGTCGAGTTGGCGCACGGCTATTGGCGCTGGCTCACCGAGGCGACCTTCTTCAACCCGCAGGAGGCCGGCAACCAGGCCATCGGCTGTGTGGTCGGCGGCCTGATGCTGGCCCGCCAACTCCACGGCGACGAGGGGAAGGCCGTCCGTGAGCGCGCCCTGAGCCTGTACCACGACGAGATCCGCGCCCACCGTGTGAGCGACCGGGGCGCCCTCCTGCCCCCCGAGCACGGCGGCGCCTACGACAACAACTACGGGCCGATCTCCCTCTCCTTCCTCGCCCAGGCCCACCGGATCAGCGGCGAGCAGGTCTTCGCCGAGGACGGCGAGGCGCTGGCCCGGTACATCGACGCCCGCCTGACCAACGGCGGGTTCGACAACGGCGGTCCGCGCTACAGCGAGCAGCACTCCGCCTTCGAATCGGTCCTGGGGCTGCGGTACTTCGGCGCCCGTATCGGCTCCGACCTGGGCCGTTACCGGGGCGACAGCCGCTGGGCGCGGCACGCGTGCAAGCCGGACGGCGGGGTCGACGGGCACTTCGCCTGGATGCTCGTCTGGCAGATCCAGGACGCCACGCGCTGGCACCGCGAGCCGTCGACAGAGCCCGCCCGGCATCAACTCCGCGCGGGCACGGTCTCGGTGGCCTTCGACGACCGTATGACCCCTGCGGTCGTCGAGGCGGCGGGCACCTACTACCTGCCCGCCGCCGTGGGCCGCCAGCACGGCTTCGGTCCGGTGCTCGACGGCTTCGTGTTCTGCCGCCCCATGGGCGAGGTCCGGGTACGGGACCTGCGCGCCGGCGACCTCACCGCCAAGCTGGTCACCAAGCCGGTCGTCGGCCGCGACCACGTCCTGCGGCACGTGCGGTCCCTGTACGTCACCGACGGCACGACCCTGTGGACGACGGTGGCCGTCGAGCGCTTCGACGGGACGCCTTACCTGCTGGCCGGACTGCCGTATGCCGAGGACGACGGTGACCGGGTGCGCCGCACCGCCGCGGCGACGGCCTCCTCGGCGGGCCCCCTGCGCCTGACCCACCCGCAGGAACGGGGCGCGGAGCACTTCGACGCCCGTACCGAACTCACCCAGGAGCAGGCCGCGTTCGCCCTCGCCGCCGACCCGCGCGGCTACGGCAACCCGGACGAGGGCTGGCGGCACCTGGTGAGCTCGACGGCGCTGGAGGCGGACCCGATCCCCGACGCGCCGGAGGACCTGCACGTGTTCGCCGTCCGGTACGGCTCCGAGCAGCCGATCACCGTGTCGGCCGCCTGGACCGAGGAAGGGCTGACCATCCGGACGGACGCCTTCACCGCGGTGATCGGGCCGGACGACGAGCAGGGCGAGCCGGAGCTGACGTTGCGCGCGGTCAGCCGCTGAGACCCGTGCGGGACGGGCGTTCCAGTGCGGCCACCGGCACCACCAGGTCCGCCCGGTCCCGAGTGGCCGCGACCAGCTCGGCGTTGGGCTGGTCGCTGCGCAGCACCCATGCCACCGCCTCCTCATGCCCCTTGCCGAACTCCTCGTGCCGGGCGACGAGCCGCCGCAGGCGCTCCTCCTCGTCGAGCTCGCAGAACCACACCTCGTCCAGCTGCCGCCGCACCCGGGGCCACGCGCCGCTGTCCAACAGCAGGTAGTTGCCCTCCGTCACCACCAGCCGGGCCGTCGGCAGCACCGGCACCGCGCCCGCGATCGGCTGCTCCAGTACGCGTTCGAACCCGGGCGCGTACACCACCTCGCCGTACTCCTCCTCGCGCAGCCGCCGCAGCAGGGCCGCGTACCCGGCCGCGTCGAACGTGGGAGGCGCACCCTTGCGGTCCCGCAGGCCGAGCCGCTCCAGCTCGACGTCGGCGAGGTGGAAGCCGTCCATGGGGACGTGCCCGACCCAGGGCTCGCCGGTCCCGTTCAGCTCCCGCACCAGGTGCTCGGCGAGGGTCGTCTTGCCCGAGCCGGGGCTGCCGGCGATACCGAGGATCGCGCGCCTGCCGGGGCGGCCGAGGGCTCGGGCACGGGTGAGGAGGTCTTCGAAGGTCAGCGGCACACCGCAGAGTGTGTCACCCGGCGCCGCGTCTGCGGTTGACGCTCGGACTGCGCGAGAAGGCGGGCAGTCGTGTGGTGGCCCACGAACGCCACTCGTTGCCGCACGGCTGACTCATGTGGTGTGCGCCACGATGTGGATGCCCCCGCACGGGGAACCGAACGGGTATGACACAGCTCGGTCTCCCCGAAAACATCCAGGCCTGCCTCTTCGACCTCGACGGGGTCGTGACCCGGACAGCCGTGGTGCACGCGGCCGCCTGGAAGGAGACGTTCGACGCGTTCCTGCGCGAACGCGAGGGCGACGACTTCCGGCCCTTCGACGCGGGGGCCGACTACGACGAGTACGTCGACGGACGCCCACGCGCCGACGGCGTCCGAACCTTCCTCGCCTCCCGGGACATCGAACTGCCCGAAGGCCGGCCGGACGATCCTCCTGACGCGCCGACCGTGAACGGCATCGGCAACCGCAAGAACGCCCTGGTCCTGGAGAAGATCCGCACCGAGGGCGTCGAGGCGTACGACGGCACCCTGCGCTACATCGACGCCGTGCGCGCGCAGGGCCTGCGCACCGCGATCGTCTCCTCCAGCGCCAACACCCGCGACGTGCTGCGCTCGATCAAGGCGGAGCACCTCTTCGACGTGAGGATCGACGGCGTCGTGGCCGCCGAGCGCGGGCTGCCGGGCAAACCGCACCCCGACACCTTCCTCGCGGCCGCTCGCGACCTGGGGGTCGAGCCGTCGCAGGCCGCCGTCTTCGAGGACGCCCTCGCCGGTATGGACGCCGGCCGCTCCGGCCACTTCGGATACGTCGTCGGCGTCGACCGCGTGGGACAGACCGACGCCCTGTACACGCACGGAGCGGACCGGGTCGTCAAGGATCTCGCCGAACTGGGAGGCAGGGCGTGATCACCAACAGGGCGTACACCGTCGAACCGTGGAATGTGCGCGAGACGCGCCTCGACCTGGACGTCCTCGCGCAGAGCGAGTCGGTCTTCGCGCTGTCCAACGGTCATGTCGGCTGGCGCGGCAACCTCGACGAGGGCGAACCGCACGGCCTGCCCGGCTCCTACCTCGGCGGGGTGCACGAACTGCACCCGCTGCCGTACGCGGAGGCCGGATACGGCTACCCGGAGTCCGGCCAGACCGTCATCAACGTCACCAACGGCAAGGTCCTCAGGCTCCTCGTCGACGACGAGCCCTTCGACCTGCGCTACGGCCGTCTCGTCTCCCACGAGAGGGTGCTCGACCTGCGGCGGGGCGTGCTGGAGCGGACCTGCGAGTGGACCTCGCCCGCCGGGTCCACCGTCCGGGTGCGCTCCACCCGCATGGTCTCGCTCACCCAGCGGGCCGTCGCCGCGGTCGCCTACGAGGTGGAGGCCGTCGACAGCCGTTGCCGTGTGGTGATCCAGTCGGAGCTGGTCGCCAACGAGAGCCTGCCCGGCCCGAACGGCGACCCGCGGGCCTCCCAGGCGCTGAAATCGCCGTTGGAGGCCGAGGAGGACGTCGCAGTCGGCCACCGACTGCGCCTGGTGCACCGCACCAGGCGCAGCGGGCTGCGGGTGGCGGTGGCCGCCGACCACGAGGTCACCGGCCCGGAGCGGACCACGGCCGCGAGCGAGAGCAACGTGGATGTGGCCCGGCTGACGATCACCTCGGTGCTGGAGCCCGGCGAACGCCTGCGGGTGGAGAAGCTGGTCGCCCACGGCTGGTCCGCAGCCCGCTCGCGGCCCGCGATGAGCGACCAGGTCGAGGCGGCGCTGGCGGCGGCCGGACACAGCGGCTGGCAGGGCCTGCTGGAGGACCAGCGGACCTACCTCGACGACTTCTGGGCGCGCGCGGACGTCGAGGTCGAGGGCGACGAGGAGATCCAGCAGGCCGTCCGCTTCGCCCTCTTCCATGTACTGCAGGCCGGGGCACGCGCCGAGCAGCGCGCCATCCCCGCGAAGGGCCTGACCGGCTCCGGATACGACGGCCACGCCTTCTGGGACACCGAGACCTTCGTTCTGCCGCTGCTCACCTACACCGCGCCCGAGGCCGTGGCCGAGGCGCTGCGCTGGCGGCACAGCACCCTGGACGCCGCCCGGGAACGCGCGGTCCAACTCGGCCTGGACGGCGCCGCGTTCCCCTGGCGCACCATCGAGGGCTCGGAAGGCTCGGCGTACTGGCCGGCCGGCACCGCGGCCTTCCATGTGAACGCCGCCGTCGCCGACGCCGTCGTGCGCTACACGGCGGCCACCGGGGACGAACGCTTCGAGCGTGAGGCCGGCGTCGAACTCCTGGTGGAGACGGCCCGCCTGTGGCGCTCACTCGGCCACCACGACCACCAGGGTGCCTTCCACATCGACGGCGTCACCGGCCCGGACGAGTACAGCGCGATCGCGGACGACAACACGTACACCAACCTCATGGCACGCGTGAACCTGTTGGCCGCCGCCGACGCCTGCGAACGCCATCCGGACTCGGCGGAGCGCCTCGCCGTCGACGACGAGGAGAGCGCGGCCTGGCGGGACGCGGCCGAGGCGATGCACATCCCGTACAACAGCGAACTCGGCGTGCACGAACAGCACGCCGGGTTCACCCGCTACCAGCGCTGGGACTTCGCCGCCACCGGCCCGGACCGGTACCCGCTGATGCTGCACTTCCCGTACTTCGACCTCTACCGCAAACAGGTCGTCAAACAGGCCGACCTGGTGCTGGCCATGTACACGTGCGGCAGCTGGTTCGACGAGGAGCACATCGCCCGCAACTTCGCCTACTACGAACCCCTGACCGTCCGGGACTCCTCGCTGTCGGCGTGCGTCCAGGCCGTCATCGCCGCCCAGGCGGGCCATCTGCGGCTCGCCTACGACTACACGGCCGAGGCCGCGCTCATGGACCTGGAGGACCTGGAGCACAACACGCGCGACGGGCTGCACATAGCGTCGCTCGCCGGTACCTGGACGGCCCTGGTCGCCGGATTCGGCGGTCTGCGCCGGGACGGCGACTCCCTGCGCTTCGCACCGAGTCTGCCGGAGCGGCTCAGCCGGCTGGCCTTCCACCTGCAACTCCTCGGCCGCCGCCTGCGCGTGGAGATCGGTCCCGACAAGGCCACGTACACCCTGCTGTCCGGCCCGCCCCTGACCATCCGCCACCATGGAACGCCGCTGACGGTGCACGCGGACGCCCCCGCCGTCGGCGCCGTCCCGCAGCCGTCGGTACGCCCCGCCCCGGAACAGCCACCGCACCGCAGCCCTCACTCCCGACCGACCGGCCTCGGGTGAGGGACGTCAGGCAGCCGGCCGTACCCCGCAGGGCACCGATGCCGTCCGCGGGTTATTTTGTGCCTGTTCGCAACGTTTTTTCAGGCGGCGCGGAAAGGGTGTCCCCGGATGACGTCCGAGCAGGTCGCCCTCGCCCCCCGCCGCCAGGCCTACTGGCAGACGGCCCTCACCCTCGCCGTCCTGCTGGGTTCCGGCTATTTCGCCCACCGGCACTGGCCCGTGCTGCACACGGGTGCCGTCCGGCTGGCCGTCGCCGACCAGGGCTGGCTGTTGCTGGGTGCGGTGGCCGCGGGAGGGACCTGGGTGTGCGCGGCGCTCGCCCAGCAGGGCGCGGTGCTACGGCGGTTGCCTCCGGGTCGGCTGCTCGCCGCGCAGTTCGCCGCCACCGCCGCCAACCAACTGCTGCCCGCGGGCGTCGGCGCGGGCGCGGTCAACCTGCGCTTCCTCATGCGCCGCGGGCTGCCCGTCGGCCGCGCGGCCGCTGCCCTCGCGGTCAAGGCCGCGGCCGGCGCCGTCGTCCGCGGCGCCCTGATCGCCGTACTCGCCGCGGTCTGCCCAGGTGTCCTGCGGGTGCCGCGGGTCTCTGGGGGAGTCGTGGCCGCCGCGGTCGCCGCCGCGCTGCTCCTGCTGGGCATCCCGCTGTGGCGCCGCTGCCGCCCGGCCCTGACGGCCGTAGCGGCGGACATCAGAGTTCTCCATGCCCGCCCGGCGCGGGCGACGGCACTGTGGGGCGGCTCGTTCGCGTTCGTCGCGCTCCACTCCCTCGTCCTCATCGCCGTCACCCGCGCCGTCGCCCTGTCGCTCGCCCCGGCGCGGGTGGCCCTCCTCTACCTCGCCGCGAGCAGCGCGGCCGCCCTGCTGCCCACGCCGGGCGGCCTCGGCTCCCTCGACGCGGCCCTCGCCTTCGCGCTCACGACCGCCGGGGCGCCCGGTGTCGCGGCCGCCTCCGTCGTGCTCGGGTACCGGCTCCTGACGGTGTGGCTGCCGCTGCTGCCGGGCCTGGCGGTGCTCGGCGCACTCGTCCGGCGCAAGGCGTTGTGAGCGACGACGGCGTTTCCCGGTGCCCTGCTTCAGGTAGGAGTCGTTTGTCGGCACGACGAGGAGGGGGAGTGGCATGGCGGCGAGTGACACCGGAGGGCGGCTGAGGGAGGAGTTCTTCACTCCCGGGACCGCGTCCTTCACCGCGTTCCTGGCCGAGCACCGCCCCGAACTGCTGCCCACCCGCCGCCCGTTCCCCGACGGTGTCCGGGCCGCGCCCGACCGGTTCCCGCACGGCACCACCGTGCTGGCCCTCACCTATCGCGACGGCGTGATGATCGCCGGCGACCGGCGGGCCACGATGGGCAACCTGATCGCCCAGCGCGACCTGGAGAAGGTGCACCCGGCGGACGACCACACCGCCGTCGCCTTCGCCGGCTCCGTCGGACTCGCCCTGGACATGGTGAAGCTGTACCAGGTCGAGCTGACCCACTTCGAGAAGATCGAGGGCATCCCCATGACCCTCGGCGCGAAGGCGAACCGCCTCGCCGGCATGATCCGGCAGAACCTCGGCCAGGCCATGCAGGGCCTCGCCGTGGTCCCGCTCCTCGCGGGCTACGACCCCGCGGCCGCCGAGGGCCGCAAGGGCCGCATCTTCAGCTTCGACGTCGCAGGCGGCCTCTACGAGAAGTCCGACTTCCACGCCGACGGCTCCGGATCGCCGTACGCCCGAGGCGCCCTGAAGAAGCTCTTCCGCCCCGGCATGGACCGGCGCGAGGCGGCCCTGGCCGCCCTTCAGGCGCTGTGGGACGCGGCCGACGACGACTCCGCGACCGGCGGGCCGGACATCAACCGGCGGATCTTCCCCATCGTGTCGGTCATCACCGAGGAGGGCTTCGAGCGGCTGCCCGAGCAGGAGACCGAGCAGCTCAGCCGGGAGATGGTGGAGCAGCGCCGCAGCCGTCCGGACGGGCCGAACGCAGCCCCCTGACCGGCGGGCTGCCGACCGCGCCTTTACCTTTTCATGACGGAGAGCGATCGCGGCCTTTACTGCACATGATTTGCAAGTACGAGAACATGGCGTGTGTGACGGCCACCCAAGACATCGCTCCGCCCGCTCCCGCCGCCGGCTCCACCTGGCACCGCGTCCGCACCTCCATGACGCGGGAGGAGTGGACCAGAGTCGGCGGGATGGCGGCGTTCGTCATCGCCCTGCACGTCATCGGGTGGTTCACGCTCGTCGGGATCGTCGCACCAGAGCACTACAGCATCGGTGAGAAGTCCTTCGGCATCGGCATCGGCGTGACCGCCTACACGCTGGGCATGCGGCACGCCTTCGACGCCGACCACATCGCCGCGATCGACAACACCACCCGCAAGCTGATGGGCGAGGGCAAGCGGCCCCTGTCGGTCGGGTTCTGGTTCTCGCTCGGGCACTCCAGCGTCGTCTTCGTGCTGGCGCTGCTGCTGTCGTTCGGGGTGAAGGCGGTCGCCGGGCCCGTCCGCGACGACAACTCCCGACTCCACGACGTCACCGGTCTGATCGGCACGACCGTCTCCGGGACCTTCCTGTACGTCATCGCCGCGATCAACCTCGTCATCCTGGCCGGTATCTGGAAGGTCTTCCGCCGGATGCGGCACGGCCACTTCGACGAGGCGGCCCTGGACGAACAGCTCAACAACCGCGGCTTCATGAACCGGCTTCTGGGCCGCGTCATGAAGTCGATCACCAAGTCCTGGCAGATGTACCCGCTCGGCCTCCTCTTCGGCCTCGGCTTCGACACCGCCACCGAGATCGCGCTGCTCGTGCTGGCCGGCTCGGGCGCCGCCTCGGGGCTGCCCTGGTACGCGATCCTGTGCCTGCCCGTCCTCTTCGCCGCCGGAATGTCGCTGCTCGACACCATCGACGGCTCGTTCATGAACTTCGCCTACGGCTGGGCCTTCTCCAAGCCGGTCCGCAAGGTCTACTACAACCTCACCATCACCGGCCTCTCGGTCGCCGTCGCCCTCCTCATCGGCACGGTCGAACTTCTCGGCCTGCTCGCCCAGAAGCTCGACCTGAACGGTCCCTTCTGGGACTGGGTGGCCGGCCTCGACCTGAACATCGTCGGCTTCGTCATCGTCGGCCTGTTCTTCGCCACCTGGATCGTGGCCCTGCTGGTGTGGAAGTTCGGCCGCATCGAGGAGAAGTGGACGGCGGGCCTGGCCCGGCCGGCCGAGCAGCCCGCCGAGTAGGCCCGGCCCTGCTCAGCCGCGCAGCTTCAGCTCCTTGCGCCACTTGGCGAGCTGATGTTCCGGATCTCCCGTGTACGACCACGGAGTCCGGGTGGCCCGGCGGCCCAGCATCCGCAGCAGGGCGGCGGCGACCTCCCTGTCGCCCGCCAGACAGGCGGCGTGCGTCAGGTAGTTGACGTCGCGCAGCTCCCCGGGCGCGATGGTGCCGTCCGTCCGGCCCATGATCCAGCGCTGCCAGGTGCGGCGCAGGTCACTGACGGCGCCGTCGTTGTTCCAGTGCTGCCCGAGACCCACAGAGGTCCGGCTGCCCTGGCCGGAGTCGACGGCGTGGCGGTACTCCTCCACGCGCGCGTACTGCACCAGCACCGGCAGCGCACATCCCGGGGGTGCCACACCGGCGGCGTCGCGGGCGAAGTCGTACATCAGGCCGTGACTGCCGTGCCAGCGCGCCGAGTAGTAGTGCAGGACCTGCAGATGGCCCTCCACGCTGTACGGGTCGCGCTGGTGCAACTCGTCCCACCAGCGCGCCAGTTCCTGCCGCCGCACCCCCTGCGGATACAGCCGTGCCACGGAGATCAGCGAGATCCACGGCGTCGGGTCGTCCAGGTACGACTGGGCCGCCTGCAGGCAAGCCGTCACCGCGGTGTCGATGCGGTGCTGGTCGATCGGTATGCCCCGGCCCGCCGCGATGGCCACGTTGAACGCGCGGGCCGTCTCGGTCGCCGCCCGCAGCACCATCGCGTCGGCGCTGTGGGGTTCGGCGGCCAGCCAGGTCTCCGCGGTCGAACTGCTCGCGCACGCCTGCGCGAGCAGGCGGACCCGGTGGCCGCGTGCGAGCCAGTCGGGGCCGGTGGTCCGCAGCAGGTCCCTGAGACCCTGCCAGCGGCCGATGACGATGTCCTGCGAGGCGTCGGTGAGGCCGGCGTCCCCGCAGTCGGGGTCGAAGTCCGGAGCGAAACGGTCTCGCGCCATCGGGGCCTTCCTCAGAAGTCGGTGGGGAGACCCTCATAGGCACGGGAGTTCGTGGCCGTCAGATCGTCGGGGACGTACTCTGCCTCCACCGTGCGGCTGGCGTCCAGTCGGGCCGGCCGGTAGTAGTCGCTGCCCTGCCTCCAGTACCAGAACATCGGCACGAGCCCGACGGCCAGCCCGCCGATCCCGATCGCGATCGCGGCGGTGGAGAGCTCGCTCAGCGACTCGACGAAGATCCAGAACATGAACAGGGAGCCGAACAGCGGCCACAAGCCGCCGAAGAGGAAGTTGGCCGGCGACTTCAGCAGCATCTTGCGGTACGCGACGACCGCCGCGAGGCCCGCGAGGCCGTAGTAGACGGCGATCTGCAGACCGATCGCCGCGATCGCGTCGGCGAGGATGTCGCCCACCGAACCCAGCGCGTTGGAGGCGATGAACATCGCCAGCGCCACCCCGCCGACCACGGCGATCGCCACATGCGGCGTGTTCCAGGTGCGGTGCGCCCGGCCCAGGGCGGAGGGCATCGTGCGGTCGCGGCCCATCGCGAACAGGGAGCGCGTGACCTGGATGAGGGTCGTCTCCAGCGTGGCGATGGTCGACAGCATCACCGCCACGATCAGCAGCTTGCCGCCCAGGCCCGGCCAGATCTCCTCGCCGAGCACACCCAGCACGTTCGCGTCGTTGTCGTCGATCTGCCGGGAGGTCAGGATGACGTTCACGGCGATGGTGAACACCTCGAAGAGCAGGAAGACGATGCCCACCCCGATCAGGCCCGCGAGTCCGGTCGTACGACGGCTGTTGCGGGTCTCCTCGCTCAGGTTGCTGGTGACGTCCCAGCCCCAGTAGTAGAAGGCGGCGACCAGCGCGCCCGAGGCGAAGCCCGCGACCCCGTCGAAGTGCGAGAAGCCGAGCCAGGACCAGTCGAAGGCCCGGGCGTTGTCGCTGTGGAAGAAGGCGAGTACCGCGAACAGCGCGAGGACGGCGAGTTCGATGCCGGACATGACGAGCTGGGCGCGGACGGTGAGCCGGGCGCCCCCCAGCACCACGAGCAGCATGACCACGAACCAGGCCGCGCCGACCACCGTCGACAGCGCCGTGTTGTCGGCGAGATGCGAGTCGAACAGGGCGAGCGTCATCGAACCGGCCGGCAGCGAGCCCGCGACCATGAAGATGGTCGCCGAGATCACCAGCGCCCAGCCGCTGATGAACCCGAGGAACGGATGGAGCGTGCGGCCCACCCAGGAGTAACTGGCGCCCGCGTTCACGTCGATGCGGCCGAGGTAGCTGAAGGCGAGGGCGATGCCCAGCATGGGTATCGCGCAGTACAGAAGAGCGGCCGGGCTGGCGAGCCCGACCGCGCCGACGAGGACCGCCGTGGTGGCGCCGATGGAGTACGCGGGGGCGCTGCCCGCGATGGCCATCACCACCGTGTCGAACGTTCCGAGGGCGTTGGCCTGTAGCCCTCTTCCCCTGTTGATGCTCATGGTTGCGCTGCTTTCCGTTCGTGCACGACGTCAGGCCGACCCGGCCCCGACGGCGTTGGGGGAGTGGGGGGTGGTGAACCCGCCCCGGACCGGCGGGGGTTGGCCTCGCGTCAGGGGTGGGGGAAGGCGTGGTGGATCGCGCTCGCCCGGTGCGTCGCCGGGCAGTCACAGCGTGTGTGCGAGTGATGATAGCCCCACTCTTTGACCTTTCAAGATTGACCAGGGGGTAACCTCACGCGCCGCCCGGGACGCCTGGGGAGACGTCCACGGGCGGCGAACGCACGCGCTGTGAACCGATGATCGGCGACGCCGGACGGGGACGTCAGTCGCCGATGTGGTCGATCTGCCGGAGCTTGTTGGTGGCGTCCAGGGCGGCGACCTTGTAGGACTCCGCGAGCGTCGGGTAGTTGAACACCGCGTCGACCAGATAGTCGACGGTGCCGCCGCAGCCCATCACGGACTGCCCGATGTGGATCAGCTCGGTGGCACCGGTGCCGAAGCAGTGCACGCCCAGCAGTTTGCGGTCGTCGGGGGAGACCAGCAGCTTCAGCATGCCGTGCGAGTCGCCGATGATCTGGCCGCGGGCCAGTTCGCGATAGCGGGAGATGCCGACCTCGAACGGCACGCAGTCCTCGGTGAGCTGGTCCTCGGTCCGGCCGACGAAGCTGATCTCCGGGATGGTGTAGATGCCGATGGGCTGGAGGTCGTCCATGTGCCCGACCGGTTCGCCGCAGGCGTGGTACGCGGCAGCCCGCCCCTGCTCCATCGACGTCGCCGCGAGTGCGGGGAAGCCGATGACGTCGCCGACCGCGTAGATGTGCGGGACCTCGGTGCGATAGTGCTCGTCCACCGTGATCCGCCCGCGCCGGTCCGCGGTCAGCCCCGCCTTGTCGAGGTCGAGTTCATCGGTCAGACCCTGTCGGCCCGCCGAGTACATGACGGACTCGGCGGGGATCTTCTTGCCGCTCTCCAGGATGGTGAGCGTGCCCCGCGGATGCCGCTCGACCGCGGCGACGGTCTCCCCGAACCGGAAGGTCACGGCGAGGTCCCGCAGGTGGTACTTGAGCGACTCGATGACCTCGACGTCGCACATGTCGAGCATCCCGGCCCGCTTCTCGACCACCGTCACCTTGCTGCCGAGCGCGGCGAACATGGAGGCGTACTCCATGCCGATCACCCCGGCGCCGACGATGACCATGGAGCGCGGGACGCGTTCGAGTTCGAGGACGTTGTCGGAGTCCATGATCGTACGGCCGTCGAACTCGACGCTGTCCGGCCGGGCCGGGCGGGTGCCGGTCGCGATGATGATGTTCTCGGCGCTCAGCATCCGTTCGTGACCGGTCACCTCACGCAGCGCGATGGTGTGCGGGTCGACGAACCGGCCGGTGCCGGCGAAGAGGGAGACGTGGTTGCGGGAGAGCTGGCTGCGGATGACGTCGACCTCGCGGCTGACCACGTGCTGGGTGCGCGCGGTCAGATCGGCGACGGTGATGTCCTCCTTGAGCCGGTAGCTCTGCCCGTACAGATCGCGCTGGGTGAGACCGGTCAGGTACAGCACCGCCTCGCGCAGCGTCTTGGACGGGATGGTCCCGGTGTGGATGGAGACCCCGCCGACCATGTCGGGGCGGTCGACGACGGCGACCCGGCGGCCGAGCTTGGCCGCGGCGATGGCGGCCTTCTGGCCGCCCGGGCCGGATCCGATGACAAGCATGTCGAAGTCGGGCACCCTCCGGAGTCTGTCAGCCCGAAGCCCCTCTTCGAAAGGGTGAACGGACAACGGTAGGCCCGAACCCTCCGTGATCATCGGCTGGTTGACTCCCGCCGACCCGGAATGCGTCGGGTTTTCCACAGCCCGCCCGCATTCCGCCACAAAGCGCGATAATGCCGCCATGGGCCATCGACTCGCCGACACGAGCACACCCGCCCGGCTGGCCGCCCCCGACGAGGGCATCGGCCGGGACGAACTGGCGCTGGCCACCCGCAACCACGGCCTCCCCCTGGAGGCGCTCCGCTACGACGTGACCCCGCCGGGCCTGCACTATGTGCTGACCCACTACGACATTCCGTACGTCCCCGAGGACACGCCCTGGCGGCTGACCTTGGCAGGCCGGGTGCGCCGTCCGCTGCAGTTGGACCTGGCCGACCTGCGGGCGTTCCCGCAGGTCACGACACGCGTGACGCTGGAGTGCGCGGGCAACGGTCGGGCCCTGCTGACCCCCCGTCCGGTCAGCCAGCCCTGGCTCGTGGAGGCGGTCGGCACCGCCGAGTGGACGGGCGTACCGCTACGGCTGCTGCTCGCCGAGGCGGGCGTGGAGGCCGATGCCGTCGACGTGGTCTTCACCGGTGCCGACCACGGGGTCGAGCGCGGGGTCGAGCAGGACTACCAGCGGGCCCTGCCGGTCGACGTGGCCACCGGCACCGAGCCCGAGGTGCTGGTCGCGTACGCGATGAACGGCGCCCCGCTGCCCCCGCAGCACGGGTGGCCGCTGCGGCTGGTCGTGCCGGGCTGGTACGGGATGGCGCATGTGAAGTGGTTGCGCGAAGTCACCGTCGCCGACGCCCCGTTCACGGGTTTCCAGCAGACCGTGGCCTACCGGCTGCGGCAGGAGTCCGGCGAGGAGGGCGAGCCGGTCACCCGGATCGTGCCGCGCGCCCTGCTCGTCCCGCCCGGCTTCCCGGACTTCATGTCCCGGGCCAGGGTGGTGCGGCCGGGCCCGGTCGAGTTGGAGGGACGCGCCTGGTCCGGGCGGGCACCGGTGACCCGGGTCGAGGTCAGCACGGACGCGGGGCACACCTGGCACGAGGCCGACCTGGAGCCGGACGGCGGCCTGCGGTGGGCATGGCGCCGGTGGCACTACGACTGGACGGCGACCCCGGGCGAGCACGAGCTCAGCGCACGGGCCACCGACGCGGAAGGGCACACCCAGCCGCTGCGGCAGCCCTGGAACCGCGGCGGCTTCGCCAACAACCTCGTCCAGCGGGTCCCGGTGCTGTGCCTGGAGCCCGACGGCCCGGGCGGCCCCGGCGCCGCGGACTGACGCGGCGCCGAGGCGTATGCGGAGCGTGCGCACGGCAGCGGCTTCTCCGCGGAACCTGCCTACGGCAGCGGCTTCTCCGCGGAACCTGCCTACGGCAGCAGCTTCTCCGCGGAACCTGCCTACGGCAGCAGCTTCTCCACGGCGGCGGGGCCCTCGGTCTCCAGCTTGTGGCGGGCCCATTCCAGACTGCGCGGCGTGACGTCCTTGCCCGAGGCGAGGACCAGGTCCTCGGGCGAGACCTCGGTGCCGGTACGGGTGTGGAGCAGGTCGTCCGGGGTGACGCGGTCCTCGGACGACCCGGACGCGTCGGGCTGTGACATCGGCATGATCTCTGCTCCTCGGGTCCGGATCGTGTGGTCGGTCCCGGTGCTGTACCCGGTCCCGATATCACCATTCAACGCCCGGGCCCCGCGTGCATCCGGAAGGGTCCCGAGATGCCAGAGTGATCGGGCGGGTGTCTCATGAGGATACGAGCGTCTGGCCGACGACAGGGAAGACGAGGGCCATGTCACCGAGCCACACCAGCGCCGGGGGAACGGGGACTGCCACCGGAGGGGTACTGCGACGGCTGGGCGAGTGGTGCGCCCGGCACTTCGTGATCGTCATCGTGGCGTGGCTGGTGGCCATCGTGGCGCTGCAGATCCTCAACCGGTCGTTCGGCGGTGAGTACTCCGACAACTTCTCGCTGCCCGGAGTCCAGTCCCAGCAGGGCCTCGACGTCCTGAAACAGCACGACCCCGCGGCCGGCGGATACAGCAGCCAGATCGTCCTGCACGACGGACAGAAGTCGCTCACCGCGCTCGGCTCGCAGATGTCCACGACGGTCGCCGACCTGCAGAAGCTGCCGCACGTCCTGTCGGCCCAGAACCCCCTCTCCACCCCCACGTCGAAGGTCGGTCCCCTCTCCTCCGACGGGAAGACGGCGTACGTCACGGTCCGCTTCGACGTGCAGCCCTCCACGCTGGGCGACGGCTATCTGTCCGGCGTCGACAAGGCCGTGCAGCCGCTGCGCTCGGCCGGCGCACAGGTCGAGTACGGCGGCCCGCTCGGCGAACTGGCCCGGCCCCAGCCGGACGACCGCGTGAGCGAACTGATCGGCTTCGGCGTCGCGATCGTCGTCCTGCTGGTCGGCTTCGGCAGTGTGATCGCCGCCGGCATGCCCCTGCTGACCGCGCTGGTCAGTGCCGTCGGCGGACTCGCCTGCCTCGGGCTGCTGGCGGCGGCCTTCACCTTCGCCACCGTCTCGCCGACCCTGGCCACGATGATCGGCCTCGGCGTCGGCATCGACTACGCCCTGTTCCTGGTCACCCGTCACCGGCAGAACCTCATGGACGGCGCCGACCCGGTGCACTCGGCGGGCCATGCCACCGCCACCAGCGGACGAGCCGTGCTCGTCTCCGGCTGCACGGTGATCATCGCCCTCGCCGGACTGTACGCGTCCGGCGTGAGCTTCATCGGCAAACTGGGTCTCGCCGCCGCGACGACGGTCGTCTCGGCGGTCATCGGCGCACTGACCCTCGTTCCGGCGCTGTTGGGTCTGATCGGCAGACGCATCGACCGCTACCACGTCCGCCGTCCCGTCGCCGAGACCGACGCGGCCGCGGGCGCCGAGCCCCAGGGCACCTGGCACCGCTATGCCCAGCGCGTGGAACGCAGGCCCTGGCAGTTCCTGGCCGCCGGCGTCGTGACCGTCGTGGTCCTCGCCATCCCGGTCTTCTCCATCCAGCTCGGGCACATCGGCGACGGCGCCGATCCCACGTCCTTCACCGACCGCAGGGCCTACGACCTGATGACCGACGCGTTCGGCCCCGGCTCCAACGGCCCGCTCACGGTCGTCATCGACCAGACGACCGTGCCGTCGTCGCAGCGCTCCGCCCTCTCCTCGCAGGCCCAGAAGACCCTGAACGCCGTCGCCGGGG
The DNA here is from genome assembly GCF_053596855.1 of Streptomyces sp. NPDC001617. NCBI lineage: Bacteria > Bacillati > Actinomycetota > Actinomycetes > Kitasatosporales > Streptomycetaceae > Streptomyces > Streptomyces sp. NPDC001617. Next base: position 28,059 of record NZ_JBSFHA010000007.1, on the reverse strand, counting down.
CCTCCACGGTCACCCAGCTGACGCCGACCAAGGACGGGGACGTGCTGATCGGCACCGTCTACTCGAAGCAGTCCCCGCAGAGCGCCTCCACCACGGACCTGACGAACCGTCTGGTCGACCACACCCTCCCGGACGCGGTCTCCGGCACGAAGGCCAAGGGCTATGTCACCGGCACGACGGCGGCACAGGTCGATTTCCGCGACATCGTCGCGAGCCGACTGGCCCTGATCATCGGCGTCGTGGTCGCGCTGGCGTTCCTGATCATCCTGGCCGTCTTCCGCGGCCTGCTCGTCGCGGTCAAGGCGGCCGTCCTCAACGTCCTGTCCATCGGGGCCTCGTACGGCGTCGTCGTGGCCGTCTTCCAGTGGGGGTGGGGCGGACCCGCGCTGGGCGTCAACGGCAAGGTGCCCATCGAGAGCTATGTGCCGATGATGATGTTCGCGATCATCTTCGGACTGAGCATGGACTACGAGATCTTCCTGCTCTCCCGCGTCCACGAGTCCTGGCTGCGCACGGGAGACGCCAAGGCCTCCGTCGCCCATGCGCTCGAGATCACCGCGCGCGTGATCACCTGCGCGGCGCTGATCATGGTGAGCGTCTTCGCCGCCTTCATCGTCAGCGACAACATCGTGGTCAAGATGCTCGGACTGGGCCTGGCCGTGAGCGTGTTGATCGACGCGACCGTCGTACGGCTGCTGATGGTGCCGGCCGTGATGACCCTGCTCGGCAGCCACGCCTGGTGGATTCCGCGTTGGCTGGACCGGATCCTGCCGCACATCGACGCCGAGGGGGACCAGGAGCAGGCCGCGGCCCCGCAGGACGCCGGCGAGCGCCCCGTGACGCGGACGTGAGATCGGGGTGCCGCTCGCTCGCGGCAGGCGGACCCACTGTCCGTGCCGGGTGGCAAGCTGGTCGGTGGCGTGATCGTCGGCGGCGGGCGTGGGAGGCGCAGTGGGGTTCGATGGCGAGGTCTGGCGGGTGCACGGCGACGCGGAGGCGGTCGGGGAGATCCTGATCGACGAAGCCGACTTTCCGTGGCTGTCGGGGAGATTCGCCGCCGGTCCGGGCTTCGAGGCCGTTCGGGAGCTGTTCGCTCGCGAACTCGCCCTGGCGGAGCGGGACGAGGACGAGGAGGCGTGGGAGAAGGCCTACGACGAGGTCAGACGGCGTGTCGCCCTCTCCTCGCCGCAGGGCCCGGTCCCCGAGTTCCTGCTGCACATCGAGGGCGACCGGGCCTGGTTCCGTTGGAGCGACGAGCCGTTCGAGGAGCGTCCCGGTGACGAGGCGGAGACGGCCGGACTGTGACGGTACGTCAGCTTGTGGCATCCTCCAGGCGGGCCTCGGCCTCCGCCAGGATCTCCGTGACCCGCAGCCCGAAGGCCGCGTCGCACGGGTGCGGTTCACCGGTCTCCACGGCGGCGAGCAGTGCGTCGGCGGCGTGGACGAGGGCCGTGACCGCCCCCTCGGAGCTCTCGGGGAGCAGCGCCACCCCTGCCGCGCCGCGCAGTTCGACGCAGGCGCCCGCCGCCGCCGGCGGGGCCGACAGGCTGAGGGTGAGCGTGCTGGACGCGCCGCCGACGTGGTCGAGGACCAGATGGACCGTGTCGCGGGGCCCGGGCGCCGCGGCCGTCACCCGCCGGGCGTCGCCGAGGACCGGCAGCAGCACCGACAGCGCGTGGGGCCCCACGTCCCACAGCGCGCCCTTCTCCTGCCGCCACGGCGAGTCGGCGAACGGGCTGCCGCTCTCCTGGCCGAACAGTGCTCCGAGCCACTGCGCGTGCGCCGTGAACCAGTCGTCCACCCCCGCCCGTTCGGCGATCCACGCCGCGGGTTCGGTCTGGAAGCGGGTGGTGAAGAAGACCACCGAGGCGACCCCGGCCTCCCGCACGGCGGCCACCACGGCCCGCCCCTGCTCCACCGTCGTCGCGACGGGCTTGTCCAGCAGCAGATGGCATCCGGCCCGCGCCGCGCGCACCGCGAGATCCGCCTGCACGGACGGCGGCAGTGCCACGGCGACCGCGTCCACGTCGGCGAACAGCGCGTCGGCGTCGTCGTAGGCGCGCGTGCCGAACCGGTCGGCGAGTTCCTTCGCGGCCTCCGGACGGCGGCCCCACACCCCGGCGAAGTCCAGTCCGGCATGCTCGCTCAGGGCGGGAGCGTGAGCCATCCCGGCCCAGGGGCCGGTACCGAGCAGTCCTATGCGCATGCCGCCGCCTCTCCGTCACGCCGCCCGTCGTGGCGGCTGCTCGGCAGTGAGCGTCGCACACCGACCGGCCGGGCGTGCAAACCGAGTGGGGGGCCTCGCGATTCAGTGGTCCGGCTGCTGAATGCGTTCTCTTTCCTCTATTGGACCTCCGGCCCACGGGCGGGTCAGGCTGGACGGTGTTCCGGTGCCGCCTCGCTCCCTGTCCGGCGGGCGGACGCCGTTCGGTTCCGCGCGACAGCCGAAAGAGGTCACGAGCACATGCAGACCCGCCGCATCGGGGACGTCGACGTCAGCGCGATCGGGCTGGGCGGTATGCCCATGTCGATCGAGGGCCGGCCCGACGAGGCCCGCTCCCTGGCCACCATCCACGCCGCCCTCGACGCCGGTGTGACCCTGATCGACACCGCGGACGCCTACCACCGGGACGCCCACGACGTCGGCCACAACGAGACGTTGATCGCCAAGGCTCTCGCCTCCCACGACCGGGGCAAGGACGTCCTGGTCGCCACCAAGGGCGGCCATCTGCGCCCCGGGGACGGCAGTTGGACCCTCGACGGCAGCCCCCGCCACCTCAGGGAGGCCTGCGAGGCGTCCCTGCGCCGGCTCGGCGTGGAAGCCATCGGGCTGTACCAGTTCCACCGTCCCGACCCGAGGGTGCCGTACGCCGAGTCCGTCGGCGCGGTGCGGGACCTGCTCGACGAGGGCAAGATCCGGCTGGCCGGCATCTCCAACGCCGACCCGGACCAGATCATGGAGGCCAACGAGATCCTCGGCGGGCGCCTGGTCTCCGTACAGAACCAGTTCTCCCCGGCTTTCCGCTCCAGCGAGCCGGAGTTGGAGCTGTGCGACGAGCTCGGCATCGCCTTCCTGCCCTGGAGCCCGCTCGGCGGTATCTCTCGCGCCCGTGAACTGGGCGCCGGCTACGCGCCGTTCGCCCGGATCGCCGGGGCCCACGGTGTGAGCCCGCAGCGCGTGTGCCTGTCCTGGATGCTCGCCAAGTCGCCGGTGGTCGTGCCCATCCCGGGCGCCAGCCGCCCCGAGACCATCCTCGACTCCCTCGCCGCCACCGAGCTCGACCTCAGCGCCGAGGAACTCGCCGAGCTCGACGGCATCTGACACCCCGAGGTCACCACGGAGGACCCCGCCGATGGCGTCGTCGTCGGAAAGACCCCTCGACCACCGCTACCGCGACGAACACCCGATCCGCACGCTCGGATACCTGTTCCGCGCCGACCGCCGCCACCTGATCGCGGCGGTCGGCGTGTTCACCGTCAAACACAGCCCGGTCTGGCTGCTCCCGCTCATCACCGCGTCCATCATCGACACCGTGGTCCAGCACGGGCCGATCGGCAGGCTCTGGCTCAGCACCGGGATCATCCTGTTCATCCTGCTGGTCAACTACCCGCTGCACGTGCTGTACGTCCGCCTCCTGTACGGCAGCGTCCGCCGTATGGGGACCGCCCTGCGCTCCGGGCTGTGCACCCGTATGCAGCAGCTGTCCATCGGCTACCACTCCCGCGTCAGCGCCGGAGTCCTGCAGGCCAAGGTGGTCCGGGACGTCGAGACGGTCGAGCAGATGGTGCAGCAGACCGCCGAGAGCGGGCTCGGGGCGATCACCGTGCTCGTCGGCGGGCTCGTCATCATCGCCGTCCGCACACCGGAGTTCGTGCCCGTCTTCCTGGTCGTCGTCCCCGCCGCCGCGCTGGTCGTGGCCCGCCTGAGGGCCCGACTGCGCAGCCACAACGAGCACTTCCGCCACGAGGTCGAGACCCTCTCCTCCCGCGTCTCCGAGATGACCCGTCTCATCCCGGTCACCCGCGCGCACGGCCTGGAGGGCAAGGCGCTGCGCCGCATGGACGGCACCCTGCGTCGCCTCCTCACTTCCGGCATGCGCCTCGACCTGGTCAACGGCCGCTTCGGCTCGCTGGCCTGGGTCGTCCTCAACGTGGTCGGCGTGCTCGTCCTGGCCGGCGCCGCCCTGGTCTCGTACTACCGCGTCTGGGGCGTCACCCCGGGCGATGTCGTCATGCTCAGCGCCTTCCTGACCACGCTCACCAACTCCACGACCACACTGGCGAGCCTGGCCCCCGTCATCACCAAGGGCCTCGAATCGGTCCGTTCGGTCGGCGAGGTGCTCCAGGCGCCCGAACTCGAGGACAACGAGGGGAAGGCGGAGGTCACCTCGGTGCGAGGCGCCGTGACGTTCGAGCAGGTCGGCCACGCGTACGACAGCGGCCGACCCGCCGTACGGGACTTCACCCTCGCCGTGACCCCCGGCGAGACCATCGCCCTGGTCGGCGCGTCCGGGGCGGGCAAGTCCACCGTGCTCAACCTCGTCATCGGCTTCATCCGGCCGACCTCCGGCCGGCTGTTGCTCGACGGCACCGACATGAACGCCCTCGACCTGCGCACGTACCGGCGTTTCGTGTCGGTCGTGCCGCAGGAGTCGATCCTCTTCGACGGCACGATCCGGGAGAACGTCGCCTACGGCATGGACGAGGCCGAGGAGGAGACCGTACGGGCGGCGCTGCGCGACGCCAACGCGCTGGAGTTCGTCGACCGGCTGCCGCAGGGTCTCGACACGGTCGTCGGCGAGCGCGGCGCCCGGCTCTCCGGCGGACAGCGCCAGCGCCTCGCCATCGCCCGCGCTCTGATCCGCGACCCCAGGGTGCTGATCCTGGACGAGGCGACGTCCGCCCTGGACACCCGCTCGGAGGCGCTCGTCCAGCAGGCGCTGGCCCGGCTGCTGCGCGGCCGGACCACGTTCGTCGTGGCACACCGGCTGTCCACCGTGCGGGGCGCCGACCGGATCGTGGTCATGGGCGCCGGCCGCATCCTGGAGACCGGGACGCACGAGGAACTCCTGCACCGGGGCGGGGCGTACACGCGACTGCACGCCGGCCAGGTCGCCTGATTCAGGCTGCGCTGCTGCGCGGCACCCGGTGCGGGCAGGTCACGTCGTGGTCGGTGCCCAGGCTCGTCCACCAGCGCTCGCAGCACGCCGCGTCCAGTTCCTCGCGGACGATCTCCTCGGCGGCCGAACGGACGGGACGGCGCGACCGGGGCGCCGCGGCGCGCAGGTCGCGGATGAGCGTCTCCCGTACGACGGCGATGACGGGCACCAGACTCGCGGCGGCGCACAGGAACGCGGCCCACAGCGGGCCGCCGCGGAACTCGAGGACCGTGGTCCAGGCGAGCCCGCCGCTGGTGGCGAGGTAGAGGGCGCAGAGGAGACGGCCGGAGCGGGTCATGACGGTAACCGTTCGTGCGGGGGTCGTTACTCTCTGCTCAACGTCTCGCGGAGCCCGGGGAATCGGGTCGAGCGGTGGTATTGCGTCAATTGTGGTACGGGGTGCGGAAGATGGGGTTGACCCGGGGGTGCCCCGGGAACACGAGGCGAAAACCGAGAGAGGGGCGTTTTCGTGCTCGTTGCGGACCCGAAGGCCGTCAGAACCCTGCTCACCAGATACGCGTCACTGCGCATCGCCCAGGCGGAGGGCGACACGCCCCGGACGGCACGGGAGTTGACGGAGGTCAGCCGCAGGCTGTGCGCCACGATGGGGGCCACGGACGTGCAGGACGCGATCGTGCGAGCGGATGCGTTGTTGCGTGCCTCCCGGCGGATGACGGCCGGGCACCGGTGCGGGGACGACTGCCTGTCACCGGCCGCCTGACGCCGAGGCGCCTCGGGAGCCGCCCGCCGGGGCGGCCGTACGCCCGTGGAACGCGGTCCGGTACGCCCGCGGAGTGGTCCCGACCACCCGGCGGAACCGCTCGCGGAACGCCGTCGGAGAGCCGAACCCCGCCTGCCGGGCGATCCGCTCGATCGGACGGTCGCTGTTCTCCAGCAGATACTGGGCCCGCCGTACCCGCGCCCGCAGCAGCCACTGCAGCGGCGTCGACCCCGTCTGCTCGCGGAACCGTCGGCTGAAGGTCCGCTCGCTCAGCCCCGACCGCGCCGCCATCGCGCCCAGGGTGATCTCGTCGGCCAGGTTGTCCTCGATCCACTCCAGGACCGGTTCGAGAGTCGACCCGCGCGGTACGGGCGGCTGCTCGTGCACGATGAACTGGGCCTGCCCGCCCTCCCGTTCGAGGGGCATGACGCACATCCGGGCCGCGTCGGCGGCCACCGCCGAGCCCAGGTCCCGGCGGATCATGTGCAGGCACATGTCCAGCGCGGCCGCCGCACCGGCCGAGGTCAGGATCTGGCCGTTGTCGACGTACAGCACGTCCGGCTCCACCTCGACGTGCGGAAAGCGGCGTGCCAGATCGCCGGCCGCGACCCAGTGCGTGGTGGCGCGCAGACCGTCCAGCAGACCCGCCTCCGCCAGGACGAACGCGCCCACGCACACGGATGCGATCCGGGTGCCGCCCGCGGCCGCCTCCCGCAGGGCCGCCAGCACGGGCTCCGGCGTCGGGCCCGCCTCCGGGGCGCAGCCCGGCACGATGACGGTGTCGGCGTCCGCCAGGGCCTCGAGGCCCCGGTCGACGCGCAGCGCGAGACCGTCCCCGCGTACCTCCGGCTTCTCGGCGCACACCCGCACGCGGTACGGCCTGCGACCGTCCGGCAGCCGTGCCCAGTCGAACACCTGGAGCGGTGCCGCCAGATCGAACGGCACGACATGTTCCAGCGCGAGGATCGCCACGGAGTGCATGAACGTCACGATAGGCGGATTCCCGCCAACATGATGACCTGGCAAAGCCCCCGGAGGCGCTTCAGAGCAGCTTGGCGAGAACTCGTTGGAAGCTGTCATTTCAGCCTCTGTGCGGTCGCCTCGAAGATCCCTAGCGTGAGCCGGGCACCAGTGATCGAACCCCGGAAGGCGCCTGATGACCAAGGTTCTGCTGACCCTCCACGTCCTGGCCGCGATCGTGGCCGTCGGCCCGGTGACCGTCGCGGCGAGCATGTTCCCGCCGGCGGTGCGCCAGGCCGGTACCGAGGCGTCGGCGCTGAGCACGGTCCGGGTGCTGCACCGCATCTGCCGTGTCTACTCGGGCATCGGGATCGCCGTACCCGCGCTCGGACTCGCCACGGCGGGCGCGATGGGCGTCCTGGCCAGCGGCTGGTTGGTCGCGTCCATCACACTGACCGCGATCGCCGCGGCCATCCTGATCGCCTTCGTCCTGCCCCGCCAGGACGAACTCCTCGGCCAACTGGACGCGCGGCGGTCCGTCGAGCGGTCCGGCACCGTGCAACTCGCCATGTTCACCGGCGTCTTCAACCTGCTGTGGGCCACCGTCACGGTCCTGATGATCGTGCGCCCGGGCTCCACCACGGGTGCCTGAACGACCAACGGCCCGTCGTGCGGACGTCAAGTGCTGCGGGGGAATTCACGCCACGGTGTGCCGTGCCGCTTACACTCGACAACTGTGCCCATACCTATGGGCCGCCATACGAAAGGCGCGTTGACGGGTGTTCCAGGATTCCCCCATCTACGACCGACTTGTCGCCGAGCGCGGCGACATCCCCCTTCAGGCTCGTAGGGAGGCCGAGCGCGTGCGGCGCGAACTGGAGTACGCCATGCGTCCACTGCAGTCCTTCAGCGCCTTCTCCGCTCCCGAGCGCCCCGCCTCCCCGGGTGCCGGATGGCAGCGGACGGCGCTGCCGTCCGGCCCGCTGCCCCTCTGACCGTTCTCAACACACTGTGGCGTTGGAGCCGTTGACGTGCCGCTGCGGCTCGGCACGCGGAAGAGCGAGCCACTCCGCGACGGCCCGGGCGATCGGCTGACCCGTCTCCACCTCGACGAACCCGAACTGCCCGGACTGGTTGCACTCGAGGAACCACCAGGTCCCGTCGGCGTCCTCGGCGAAGTCGAAGGCGCCGTAGGCCAGTTCGGCCCGGCGCAGATACGAGCGGACGGCGTCGGCCATCCGTGGCGGTACGTCGACGGCCCGCCACGGCACGTCCCCCGGGGCGAAGCGCACGTCCACGTCGTCCGGATCGGCGCCCTCGGCGGTCGCCTTGCGGGCGGCCAGCATCCGCTCGCCCACCGCGGTCAGCCGGATATCGGCCCGTTTGGCGACCCGCCGCTGCAGCAGCGTCGGCCCGAACGCCACGGCGGAGAAGTCCGCGTCCGGCGCGACCCTGCTGGTCGGCACCGCACGCGGCGGATCCTGCGGATGCGCTCCCGAGACCGGCTTGACCACCAGGTCCGGGTAACGCTCCGCGAACTCGCGGGCGGCCTGCGGGAACGTCGTGATCAGCGTGGCCGGCACGGGCAGCCCGCAGTCCTGGGCGAGCCGCAGTTGCCAGGGCTTGTGGCGGGCCCGGCGGGCCGCGTCGGGGTGGTTCATCCAGCGGGCGCCGCTGCCCCGGAGCATGCCGTAGAACGCCTGGGCGGACTCCTCGGCCAGCCAGTCGGAGGCATTGGGCGCCCGCGTGCCCGGGGCGCCCGGCCTGCGCACCCATATCGAGCGCAGGCCGGTGATGCTCACCAGACGGCCCGCGGACTGGAGGTGGCCGCGGAAGGCGCCGTGCACGTACTCGCCGGACAGGGCGACACCGCCCGGGAGGTCGGCGGGGTCGAGGCGCACCACCGGGACCCCGGACGCGTTGAGGTGCACGACCACCATGTCTGCGGTCACATCCTCTTCACAGGTCAGGATCAGCACGGTCATGGTCGGCGGTTCCGCGTTCAGTCGTCGAAGTGAGTCTTCGAGCCGGCGGTGGACGTCGTGGTCCCCAGCTCTCTCAGCAGTGCGAGGTCACCGGCGGCGATCCGGCCGTCCATGAGTACGTTCAACTGCTGCCCACAGTCGTAGACGTACGGAGTCGTGGCCTCCAACTCCACCGCCGGACGTGCGTAGTTGAGCGCGAACGGTTGCATGGTCTCTCCCTCGTCAGTGCTGCGCCGTCCACGCGGTCCCCGCCCTGGGGAGCCGCCCGGTGCGCCGACTGCCTTGCCCTTCCAGTCACTTATACGAATCGAACGAGTGATTGGTTTCCTTACTCTGCGTAGTCAAGGGGGATTTGTGACCATAAGCCCCACGAAGTGGAGCGCGCAGAGTGTGCAGCGCGAGCAGAAGGACGCCGATGTCGTCCAGGTAGACGGGGTCGGGAAGCAGGTCGACGGGCAACACGAAGTAGAGGACGGCACCCCAGAAGACCCAGCGCGGTCCGGTCGGCAGCCCGGCCCTGCGCAGATCGCGCCGGGCCCGCACCAGCCGGACGAGTACGGCGACGGCGGCCGCGAGCAGGAGTGCCGCGATGATCGCTGCGACGACGATCACCGTTGTGGTCGTATCCACGGATCTCCCTCCGTACGGCGTGCCGGACGCGCGCCCCTCTTCTCGGATTCCCGCATCGGACGTTCGTACGTACCTCACCTCAGAAGAGAGGCGTGGCTCATGCCCCGGCTCACCCGAGCGGCGCGGCGCGGTGGTGGCCGCTGGTCATGGCTGGGTCCGTGGAGGACGTCACCTGACCGCAGTCCCCGGACGAAGCGGGGCGACCGTCGACAGCGGCTTCGGCGCCCTGCCCCGAGGCCAGCCCTGCTCACGGCCGCCGCCCTCCCGCAGGCCGCACAGGCACCCGCGTCGGGTACACCCCCGCACGACCGCCGGCAGCAGCACGGCGCCGCACGGACTGGCCGCCGACGCTTCCGTCCCAGGGGCTCAGTCGCCGGTGGACTGGGGCCGTTCGGCCGTCCCGTCCCTGTCGGGCTCCTTGGTCGCGCCGTCGGCGGTGGGCGTGGGCCGCAGTGCCTTGGCCGTGTCCTTGAGGCGTTCCAGGGTCCGCGTCAGCTGCTGGAACGGCGACCCGGCGGGCGCGGCGGGCGGCTGCGGTGTCGGCGCCGCGGCTGCCGTACCGGACTCGCGAAAGGCGGCCAGTGCCTCGTGGGCCCGCTCGGCGGCCTCGCGGTACAGGTCCCGGGACTTGGTCATCGCCTCGAGCGCCTCGGCGTACATGGCGACCAGCCCACGCTCGCGGACGAGTTGCTCCTCCAGGGTCATCAGCTGCCACTCGTCCCGCAGCGCGGTGACGGCCTCTTCGGCGCCGTCCGGCAGCGGCAGGGCGAGAGCGGCGTAGCGGGTGAGGGCGTCGACGAGCTCAGTGGGGTGCGAGCCGTCGAGGAAGACGGTACGTACGGCGAAGTCGTCCGGGGCGAAGCCGGCCGGAGCCGGGTCCGGGGGTACGAGGACGGCGCCGCCGCGCGGGACCTGCACGCCGAACTCGCGCAACGCGCGGTTCACGATGCGCAGTTGCTCCGGAGCGGCGCGGTGCTCCAGCATCCGGTGGCGCAGCCCGGGCGGCAGCAGCTCTCCCAGCGGCCGCTGTCCGCGCGCGTCGGGTGTCATCGCCTCGTGCACGACCAGGTCGATGCTCCAGCCGTCGCGCACCGAGCTCCTGAGGAGCCGCCGAATCTCCTTGTCCTCCGTCGGGAGGTGGTTGGCGGCGCGCAGGCGCAGCCCCGTGGCGGGCTCGTGGTCCCAGGCGGTGTCCGGCTCGTCGGGCCAGAACATGGTGGCGGGGGACGGCCACTCCTGGTCCCACGCGCGTTCCGCCTCCGCCGCCAGCACCCACTCCTGCCCGTCCTCGGAGACGGGTTCGAGTGTCAGCCGGGCGCGCACGGTCACCGTCCCGGCGACCCTCCAGCGCGCCTCGAAGATCTTCCGCGAGCCGCTCTCGGCATCCGGGATCTCGAGATGGTCGTCGAGGACCTCGCCGACTGTGAGGCGGTGCAGGGTGCGCCGTACGGCGGCAGCCGCGTCGGACCCGGTGTGCCGGCCGCGGGCCAGCCACAGGGTGGTCGAAGGGGTCGGGCGGACGCTGGGGGAGATGCGCATGGGTCCATCTGGGAGCGGGGGAACGTGCGTGTACCAGTATCGTCGTTGCCCTTTCTCGGAGATCGGGCGGGGTGCGGCACACGGGATGTGCGCGGCGCACTCGGGGCGCGAGCGATCCACTTCAGACCGGGACGGTTCACACATCCCCTTCGGGTACCCGGCCCCGCCACAATGGCGCCCGCGAACAGGGCCCGCCCACCATCCGCTTTGGGGCGGGTCCTGTTCCATCCCCTCCGGGTCATCGCCCTGACACGCCGCCCTGCCCCTCGGCACATGGCCTGTGCGCTCTGCTGCGTGGTGAGGGGCGCGTCCCTTGTCCTGCTCCCCGCCATGGCCGACTCGGCCCGGGCCCCCGCCGCCCGGACCGAAGCGCGGACTGCGGCGCCGTGGCTCCGGCCGCGCTCGGTCTGCTGCTCGCCCGCTCCTCGGCCGTCAGCCGTGGAACGTGATGTACCCGTTGCCGTCGGGGTCGCTGCCGCTCTTGGTGTAGGAGTGCGAGTCGGCGCCGCTGCCGGACGGCTTGTACACGTAGATCGTGTCCTTGTCGTTGTTCCACATGAAGTTGCAGTTGTTGCGGTAGACGACGTTCTTGCTGTCCGAGTCGGTGCCGTGGCCCCCGCGGAGCTTCACGTAGTCGCCGGGCTGCAGGTAGTGGTTCTTGGTGAAGGTGAACTTGTTGCCGGCCTTGTCCTTGACCACGTACCCCTTGAGGTTCACCGTCGTGCCGGACGAGTAGTTCTTGATCGTCAGGTACTCGTCCTTCGTGTTCCCGGTGGTGCAGTTGTTGGAGTCTCTGCCGGGGGCGTCGTACTGGATGCCCTTGATCTTCAGCGCCGACGAGTACTCGGTGGCGTGGGCCGGGACGGCCGCCAGAACGGCGAGCGCGCCCGCGGCGGTGGCGGTCGCGGCGACAAGGCGTATACGCATGGAGATCTGCCCCCCCTGTATGGATGTTTCGTGAAGAATCTGGAGCGTATACAACTGGGCGGATTCGGGAGGCGAGTTCACCGAAATGGTGCCGTCCGGTTGCCCGGCCGTAGTCAGTGCGGATACGCGCGCGGCGGCCGCTGGTGGGCCAGTCCGTCACGGAAGTCCTGGATCGCGGAACTGATCTGGCGCATGAGCGCGGTGTTCTCGATCCGTTCGAGGTAGAGGTTGCGGCGGGCGAGGCCGACGGCGTCCACGCAGAAGTACAGGGACATCAGCGGGTTGATGAACAGTTCGCTGTCCTTGGTCCGTTCCGTGAACCTGACGTCGCCGAAGTCGCCGCGTACGGCCGCCGCGACGGAGCCGTTGACGATGCTCGGGTGGTCGGGTGTGCCGCGGTGCGCGTGAGCCACCGCGTCGAGGTAGAGGGCGCCTTCCCGGCTCTCGCGCGGCAGCGAGAACGTGCCCAGGTAGGCACCCGCGCGGTCGAGCGCGGCCAGGTTCTCCAGCACCAGCGAGTGGCTGACCCCGTGGTGGGCGTCGACCCCGAACCCCAGGCAGGCCACGAGCCGTTGGGGTACCTCGTCGAGCCCGGTCACTGCGGCGAGGCTGGCCATGTCCTCCTCGGGTGTGCCCAGCCCGTGCTCGTCGCCCCGCATGAGGATGTCGGTGCCACCGTCCACCAGCACCACGGCGTCCACCCCGCCCAGATGCTCGACGAGCGCGCGGTACGCCGCACGCAACGGCCGGACCCCCGTCTGCGGAAACGCGTACACCGTGGCCGGCAGCCCCTGCGATTCCAGCCACCGGGCGAGCGTCCGCTCCGGGAAGTAGTCCCCACGCGCCGAGGTGTCCGGCCGGATCGCGGCGACATCCGCCTCCAGCCACACATCCAGGTCCAGCCCGTACAGATCGGCGAAGGAGAGGTTGGCCAGATGCACCTCCTTCCCCGCCGACCGCAGCGCGAGCGCCAGCGGAAGACCCGCGTACACGTCGAATCCACCGCCCGCGCCGGCGACGAGGACGCGCCGTGCGTCGTGCAGGCGGGTGAAGAAAGGGGGCTCTATGAGGGAGAACACCGGGGGACGCTAACAGGCTGAGGGGGTGTCAGGGGTGGGCCTTTTCCTGCTGCTCCTGCTCCACCCCTCGCGCCGCCGCCCACACGTCGGACTCCCACGCCAGCAGACGGACCAGCTCGTCGTCTCCCGGCCGCGAGGGCGGTGCACCCCGGCGGGCGGGGGACGGGGTGGGTGCGCCTCGCGAGATGGTGCCGCTGACGGTGATGTTGTGTTCCACGCGCGGGCGGCGCAGTTCCTCGTGGAGGGCGAGGGCCGAGGCCGTGTCCGGCGCGTCGCGCAGGCACTTCGCGAGGATCACGGCGTCCTCCAGGGCCATCGAGGCGCCCTGGCCGGTCGCCGGGGAGGCCGCGTGGGCCGCGTCGCCGATGAGCAGGATGCGGCCGGAGCGCCATGGTGTGCCGATGGGAATCTCGGTGGCGTTGGTGACGAGGACGTCGTCGGCGGTGGCCGCGACGATGTCCGCGGCAGGGGTGGCGTCCTCGCGCAGCGACGGAAGGAGCAGCTCGCGCCATTCGGCGGGCGTGCCGTGGGCGATCTCCTCGGCGGGGAGCGGCTCGCCCGACACGCGCGCGAACCAGTACGTCTCGCCGCCGGGTGACACGGCGTAGCCGAAGGCGGCGGCGCTGCCGCGGATCATCGTGATGCGCGCCTCGCCGGCAGGCGGGGACGCGGCGTCCGTGTAGCCGTAGAAGACGCGCTGGCCGGCGTAGAGCGGCCCTGCGGCCGGGCCGATCGCCCCGCGGACGCTGGAGTTCAGGCCGTCGGCGCCGATCAGCAGGTCGCCCCTCGCCGTGCTGCCGTCGGCGAAGTGTGCCGTGACGCCGACGGGGTCCTCCTGGACGGTGGTGAGCCGGGCGCCGTGGTGGACGGCGATGCCGCGGCGCACGGCCTCCGACTGCAGTCCGGAGCCCAGGTCGCCGCGGCGCAGGCACCGGTACCGGAGGAGCGGGTCGCCGGCCTCGCCGAGTGGCACCAGCGCCAGCTCGGTGCCCGCACCGTCCAGGACCTGCATCGAGGTCAGTGGAAAGCCGAGCGCGGTGACGGCGGCGGAGGCGTCGAGCTCAGCCACGGCACGCATGCCGTTGCTCGCCAGGGTGAGGAACGCGCCCAGGTCCTCGGCCGCGTCGGGGTGCGCCTCGTACACGTCGACGTCCAGCCCCGCCTTGTGCAGGGCCAGCGCCGTAGCCGCCCCGGCGATCCCCCCGCCGATCACCAGGACCCGCACCACGCCCCACCTCGCCTGTGTCGGTACGGCCCCCGTGGACGTACGCGTACCTGTGAGAACGCCCGACCGGCGGCCGGGGTTCCCATGGGACGAGCTCGGCGCTCGTTCGTAGCTGCCGGTGAGCGTCCGCATGAAAACGCCGGCCGTGCCCCTGTGGCACGGCCGGCGTTCGGTTGTCGGTCTCGTCAGGCGCCGCTCGCCCGGAGCATGTCCTCGCGCTCGACGAGCTTCACGCGCTCGCGGCCCTGTGGCTCGCCCAGCGCCTTCTCGGCGGCGTCCAGCTTGTACCAGCCCTCCCAGGTGGTGAAGCGGACGTTCCGCTCGGCGAGGAACGTGTCCACGGCCTCCGGCTCGGGCGAGGCGGGGCTCTGGAGGCGGTCGTTCGCGTAGTCGTCCAGGAGGTTCGCGACCGTCTCGTTCGCGTCGCCCTTGGTGTGGCCGATGAGGCCGACGGGGCCGCGCCGGATCCAGCCGGTGACGTACGTCGACCGGAGGTGCTCGCCGGACTCCTGGACGACCCGGCCGCCCTTGTCCGGGACGGTGCCCGAGTCGATGTCCCAGGGCAGCTTGGGGAGCTTGTCCGACAGGTAGCCGACCGCGCGGTAGATCGCGGTGACGTCCCAGTCCTTGAACTCGCCGGTGCCCTTGACGTTGCCGGTGCCGTCGAGGGCGGTGCGCTCGGTGCGCAGGCCGACGACCTTGCCGTCCTCGCCGAGGATCTCGGTGGGCGACTCGAAGAAGTGCAGGAACAGCTTGTGCGGGCGGTCTCCGACGTCGCGGATCGCCCAGTTCTCCAGCGTCTTGGCGACCATGTCGGCCTGCTTGTTGCCGCGCCTGGTCTCGATCGAGCCCGCGTCGTAGTCGATGTCCTCGGGGTCGACGATGACCTCGATGTTGGGGGAGTGGTCCAGCTCGCGCAGCTCCATCGGGGAGAACTTCGCCTGCGCCGGGCCGCGTCGGCCGAAGACGTGGATCTCCAGCGCCTTGTTGGCCTTCAGGCCGTCGTAGACGTTCGGCGGGATCTCCGTCGGCAGCAGCTCGTCCGCCGTCTTGGCGAGGACACGGGCCACGTCGAGCGCGACGTTGCCGACGCCCAGCACGGCGACCTTCTCCGCCTCCAGCGGCCAGGTGCGCGGCACGTCCGGGTGGCCGTCGTACCAGGACACGAAGTCGGCGGCGCCGTACGAGCCGTCCAGCTCGATGCCGGGTATGCGCAGCTCGCGGTCGGCCGTCGCGCCCGTCGAGAAGATCACCGCGTCGTAGAAGGCGCGCAGGTCGTCCAGGCTGAGGTCGTTCGGGTAGTCGACGTTGCCGAAGAGACGGATCTGGGGCTTGTCGAGCACCTGGTGCAGGGCCGTGATGATGCCCTTGATGCGGGGGTGGTCGGGGGCGACGCCGTAGCGGATCAGTCCGAACGGCGCGGGCATGCGCTCGAAGAGGTCGATGGACACACCGGGTTCGGCGGCCACGTCGGACTTGAGCAACGCGTCGGCGGCGTAGATCCCGGCGGGGCCGGCTCCGACGATGGCTACCCGCAGGGGGCGGGGCATGATCAGGTTCCCTTCGAGCGGCGATGGATCGACTCGAACGGGAAGCCTAAACTAAGGCAAGCCTAAGTCGGTACGCGGGTCCGGTCTATGAGCTCATAGATCGACTCTATGACCTGGGTTCAAGGCTACGACCTCACGGACGCGGACCCGCGTCAGGGTCAGCTGATGTGGTAACTGTCGCCGTACACCTTCCAGTTGAGCGGCGTGTCGAGGCAGAGGTTGCCGTTGCGCAGGAAGACCCGCTGCTCGGTGTCGACCCGGGTGGTGTCGCTGTGGGCCTCCTCCTGCTTCATCGCCCACACGCGCGCGTCCAGGAAGGCGTTGAGGTACGTCGTCTCGTTGCCGCCCTGCGCCGGCGGCTTCGCCTTGTTGAGGGCCCGCTTGCGTATGTTGCGGAAGCTGGTCGGGTCGTCGCCGTCGCCGTGCATCACGATGGCGTCGTAATACGTGAACTGGCCGAGTGTGCCGAGCCCGTCCGCCTTGCCCTGCTTCACGGCCGGGTTGAAGTACACGCGGTCGCGCTCGTCGTTCTGCGCCTGCTGGAAGGCGGTGTCCTGGGCGGCCTTGCGCCAGTCCTTGGGGAAGTTCGGGTCGAGGCCGTCGTGCGAGTCGGTGCCGTTCACCGCGCGCAGGGCCGGGAGGTACTTGGCCAGAACGTTGCCCGGCTTGCGGTCCGTGTAGAGCTGGACCAGGTCGAGCATGTCACCGGTGCCCGAGCAGAAGCCGATGATGCCGGCGGTGTAGCCGCGCCCGTCGCCGATGTCCTCGATGTACTTGTACTGCGCCTTCCAGTCGAGCGAGGAGTTCTCCGCGCTCGACACCAGCTTCATGGCGATCTCCTTCTTCGCCGCCGTGTCGAGGCCCGTGCAGCTCGAGGCCGCGGCGGAGGCGTGCGCGGGGCGGAGGAGCGGTGCTGTTGCGAGTGATGCCCCGATCAGGGCCAGGAGAGTGCGGCGGGAGGTCAGGACGGGGTGTGCGGGAGGACTGGAAAGGTTCCTCACGGATGCTCCAAGAGGGAGTGGGGGGTGGGGAGTTGGCCGTGCGTCACTCTGATAGGAAGGTTTCCTATCAGAAGTTCGACGTGTCGAACACCCGGTGCGGCAGAAGTTCGTAGGGAACGACGAAAGACGGTCGCTCAGGGCAGCGGCTGCTCGGCCCAGATGACCTTGCCCTCGGGCGTGTAGCGGGTGCCCCAGCGCTCGGCGACCTGCGCCACCAGGAACAGACCCCGGCCGCCCTCGTCCGTCATCGTCGCGTACCGCAGATGCGGCGAGGTGCTGCTGCTGTCGAAGACCTCGCAGATCAGGGTGCGGTCGAACAGCACACGCATGCGGATGGGATCGGCGCCGTAGCGGATCGCGTTGGTGACGAGCTCGCTCAGGATCAGTTCCGTGGTGAACGTCAGCTCGTCCAGGCCCCATTCAGCCAGCTGCCGGCTGACGGAGGCGCGCGCCCGGGCGACGGCCGCCGGGTCGGACGGCACCTGCCACTCGGCCACGCGGTCGGCGTGCAGCGCCCGGGTGCGAGCGACCAGCAGGGCGACGTCGTCGCTGGGTTTCGCCGGGAGCTGCGAGTCGAGCACGGCCCGGCAGGTGTCCTCCGGCGACTCGCCGGCCCGCTCCAGCGCCCCGCGCAGCAGCTCAAGCCCTTCGTCGATGTCCCGGTCCCGGTCCTCGACCAGACCGTCGGTGTACAGGACGAGCCGGCTGCCCTCCTCCAGGTGGAGCTCGGCCGTCTCGAACGGCAGGCCGCCGAGGCCGAGCGGGGGACCTGCGGGCACGTCGGGGAAGGTGACGCTGCCGTCGGGCTTGATGAGGGCCGGCGGCGGATGGCCCGCGCGGGCGACGGTACAGGTCCGGGCGACCGGGTCGTAGATCGCGTAGAGACAGGTGGCGCCGGTGACCGGGACGCTGCCGTCCTCGCCGGCCTCGTCCTGGTCGATACGGCCGACCAACTCGTCCAGGAGGGCCACGAGTTCGTCGGGCGGCAGGTCGAGGGAGGAGAAGTTGTGCACCGCCGTACGCAGCCGGCCCATGGTGGCCGCGGCGTACAGCCCGTGCCCGACGACATCGCCCACCACGAGCGCGACCCGGGCCCCGGACAGCGGCAGCACGTCGAACCAGTCCCCGCCGACCCCGGCCTGCGCGGGCAGATACCGGTACGCGATGTCCAGCGCGGACTGCTCGGGCAGCGTGCGCGGCAGCAGACTGCGCTGCAGGGTGACGGCCATGCTGTGCTCGCGCGTGTAGCGGCGGGCATTGTCGATGGAGACCGCGGCCCGGGCCACCAGCTCCTCGGCGAGGGCCAGTTCGTCCGCGTCGAAGGGGTCGGGCTTCTCGGACCGCCAGAAGCTGACCACGCCCAGCACCAGCGAGCCGGCCCGCAGCGGCACGGTGATGAGCGAGTGGATGCCGTACGCCACCACCTGCGCGGTCCGCTCCAGGTCCTGCGCGTGCCAGCCGGGCGCCAGGTCCAGGTCCGGTTCGAGCACGGCCTGTCCGGAGCGCAGACTGCGGGCCTGCGGCGAGGAGTCGACGAACTTGATCTGCCGGCCCACTGTGTAGAGCGGGGCGTCCGTGCGGATCCCGCTCCACGCGGTACGGCGCAACGGGGACACCGTCCCCGGCTGGCCGCCGCCGAGCACCGCGTCGAACAGGTCCACGGTCGCGAAGTCGGCGAACCGGGGCACGGCGAGCTCCGCCAGCTCCTCGGCGGTGCGGGTGACGTCCAGGCTGGTGCCGATGCCCACTCCGGCGTCGTAGAGCATGTTGAGCCGTTCGCGTGCTTCCTCGGCTCGGCCGGAGAGGGCGCGCAGCTCGGTCGAGTCACGGAGGGTGGCGACGCTGCCCGGCGGGCCGCCCTGGACGTCGGTGGGGCGCTGGTTGACCGCCAGCAGCCGGTCCTTGACCAGGTGCACCTCGTCGGTGGCCTCGCGGCCGGAGGCCAGCAGCTCGCCGGTGTCGGCGGGCAGACCCAGGTCGAGGACGTGCCGGCCCTCCGCGTCCTCGGGCAGGTCGAGCAGACGGTGTGCCTCGTCGTTGGCGAGCAGCAGCCGGCCCTCGCCCGAGGCGATGAGCACGCCTTCGCGCACGGCGTGCAGGACGGCGTCGTGGTGCTCGTACATACGGGTCATCTCGTGCGGGCCGAGGCCGTGCGTCTGGCGCAGCAGACGCCTGCCGACCAGCGCGGTGCCGCCGGTGGCCAGGGCGAGTCCGACGGCCGCGGCCATCAGGACGAGCGGTAGCTGCCGGTTGGCCGCGCCGGTGAGGTTCTTGGTGGTGATGCCCGCCGAGACCAGGCCGACGACCTTGCCGTCCGGCGCCCTGATCGGCACGACCGCCTGCACCAGCCGCCCGATCGTGCCGTTGACCTCCTCGATCACGGTCTGCCCGGCCAGCGCGGGCGCGATGGTGCCGACGAACTTCTTGCCGATCCGGTCCGGCTTGGGGTGGGTGTAGCGGATGCCGTCGGTGTTCATGACGACGATGAAGTCCACGCCGGTCGCCTTGCGGGCCGCCTCCGCCCGCGGCTGCAGGATCGCCGTGGGGTTCTGGCTGCTCAGTGCCTCGCGGGTGCCCGGCGCGTTGGCGAAGGACTCGGCGACCGCGACCGACCGGTTGCGGGCCTCGTGGGTGCTGTCGTGCCGTACCTGGAGGTACAGCGCCACCACGGCGGCGACCACCAGCAGGAGCACGATCACCACCTGCAGGACGAACACCTGCCTGGCGATGCTGCGTCCGGCGAGTGCGGAGCGCAGTCCCGAGGTCCGCCCCTGCTCCGGAGGGCCCGTGTCCGCGTCGCGTGCCTGCGGCCACGCCGTGCGCCGTCTGTGCACGTGACGGGCACCGTCGGGCGCGCGCCGGGCACGGAGACCGCCGGGACGGCGGGTGGACCGGGTCCCGGAACGGTCCGGAAGTCGGACCATGTGCCCATGTCTACACTGCCGAGCCGCAGGAGGCGAGAGGCGTCACAGAGGGTGACGGGACGTGCCGTGGCCGCGGTACGAGGTGACGCGTCACCCGGGGGTTCACGGCAGCGCGGCCGTCACCTCATGCTCCGTCAACTGGTCGACGGCCCAAGGGGGGTGTCGCCTCACCGCCCGTTGTTCTGTGCGACACGCCGTGTCGCCAGCAGCAGGGCGATGTCGTCCGGCCGGTCGGCCGTGTGCCGGGCCGTCGCGGTGAGTCGGTCGGCGATGCCCGCGAGCGGCCGGCGGCCGGGACGGGCGGCCGGGGAGCCCGCCTTCGCGAGGGCCACCCGCAGGGCCGTGATGCCCTCGTCGATGTCCACGCCGGGCCGCTCCACGAGTCCGTCCGTGTACAGAGCCAGCACGGCGCCCGGCTCGATCAGCAGCTCCGTGACCGGGTAGCGCGCCTGCGGATCGACCCCGAGGACCACTCCGCCGGGCAGGTCCACGAGCTCCGTGTGACCGTCCGGGCGGCGCAGCAGCGGCGGCGGATGTCCCGCGTTGGCGGCCCGCGCCAGACCCGAGGCCGGATCCAGCCGGATGTAGCAGCAGCTCGCGAACTGGCCGGGATCGAGGTCGATGAGCAGATGGTTGGTGCCGCTCAGCACCTCGTCGGGCGAGCGGTCGCCGAGCGCGAACGCCCTTACCGCGCTCCGCAGTTGCCCCATCGTGGCCGCCGCCTGCACTCCGTGTCCCTGCACGTCGCCGATCACCAGCGCCAGACCGTCCCCGGCCTCCACGACGTCGTACCAGTCGCCGCCGACCTCCATGCCCTGGGTGCCGGGCAGATAGCGTCCGGCCGTCTCCACCTGCGGATGGACGGACAGCCGCCGGGGGAGAAGGGCCTGCTGCAGGCCCCGGGCGAGGGCGGCCTCGTTCTCGTAGCGCTGTGCCTTCTCTATGGCGTGGGCGATGAGTCCGGCGAGCGCGGTGAGCACGGCCCGTTCCTCGCTGCTGAAGGTGCGGGGCCGGTCGAAGCCCAGGATGCAGGAGCCGACCGGGCGCCCCGAGGCGATCAGCGGCAGGAAGGCGCGGGCGCCCTGCGCGGCGTCCAGCGCGATGCCCGGATAGGCGGCCGTCAGCTGCTGCATCGAGTCGAAGAACAGCGGCCGTCCGCTGGTGAGCGTCTCCACGCCCGGGAGATGGGCGTCCAGGCCGACCCCCTCGAAGGGGGCCAGGAACCCCTTGGGGAAGCCGGATTCCCAGGAGAGGTACAGATGCCGGTCCTGCAGCAGGTAGATGGCGAGACGCCCGCCGCCGAAGGCGGGCAGCAGCTCCCGCATCACCACGGCCGCGACCTGGCGTGCCGTGACCGCCTCCGTCAGGGCGATGGCGAGGACGATGGGCCGGTACAGCGGCGCCATGGACGCGGCCCCGGCCGGGACCGCGGCGACCTGCTCGTCGGCCTCGAGCGGCGGGGCGAGGTCGGCGGCGGCCGCGACCCGGTTCGCCGGCCGGAAGGTACAGGTCAGCACATCAGGCCCCGGATAGACACACACATCCAGCCAGGCGCTCTCGTACGGCGGCTCGTCCGCCTCCCCGGCCGGCAACCCCACGTGGAAGCGCACCGGGTCGGGTGAGAGCAGGGCGCTGCGCAGATGGTCCTCGCAGGTCGGCTGGTTCAGCCAGGGCACGCCCTCCCACAGCGCGCGGCCGAGCAGCTCGGCCCGGGAGCGGTGCAGCAGCTGTCTGGCGCGCGGGTTCGCGTAGAGGATCATGCCCAGCCGGTCCAGGCAGAGCACGCCCTCGGGCAGTAGATCGGCCGCCGCGTCGGCCGCCGCGCCGGGCCCCGGATCGACGACGAATCCCCTGACGGGATGTGTGCCCGAGGGAGTGCCGGGTGGGGCGGGGGAGGCGTACGGGCTCCACAGCTCCACCAGCCGCAGCGCGTCGTCCTCGGCCCGCACATACAGCGGCAGGGGCGGCGGTCTGCCCGCGGCCGTCTCCCGCAGCGCGGCCAGCACCCGCTGCGGGTCGGCCGGGGACACGGCCTCGGCGAGCTCCCGCACCCCGGAGCCCAGCCCCGCGGCCGGCATGCCGAGCAGGACGGGCAGCCGCTCGTCCGCGGTCACCACGTCCGTCACCGGATCCCAGGCGAAGCCACCGGCCCGCCCGGCCGGCGGGCGCGTACCGGGCGGCCGTACGCACACGGGCTCGCCGTCCCACGCGACCGACGGCCCGGCGCGGCCGTCCTCCAGCCGCAGCAGGGCCGCGCCCAGGTCCTCGGCCAACCGCACCATGCGATCGCGGCACTGCATCAGCTCGGCGGCGTCCGCGGCGGAGGGACGCAGCACGGTCAGCACCCCGAAGGTCGTCGTGCCGCCCACCACCGGCACGTACAGCGATCCGAACTGGAACGGCAGCCCGGCCGCGAACTGGGGATAGCGGCGCATCGTCTCGGTGGCGTTCGGCAGCACCACCTGGACGCCCAGCCGATAGGCGTCGGCCACCGGGAACGGCCGGTCCACATGCATCCGCCACCAGGCCTTGAACAGCGGGCCGGGCAGCCCTGCGAGCACCGCGAGCCGCAGCAGTCCGGGCGTGCCGGAGCGCAGATAGACCCCTCCCGCGTGGCCCCTCGCCGCGCCGATCGCCTCTGTCGAGGCGTCGATCAGCAGCGTGGCCAGCTGCCCGGGCGTCCGGTGTGTGTCCTCCACGCTCCCAGTCATCGGCCTTACCTCGTCCGTGCCCGCCCAGCGGGTGACACAGCAAGAATGCGCCACCAGGGGCCTCCGGCGCACCCGGGAGGACGGTGCGGATCTCGGGAACCGCGGGAAGGACGGCTCGGCCGGCGCCCTGCGGGTGAGCCGCCGCGCTCTCGGGTCGGGCGTGCCGACCGGCCACGGGTGATCGAGTACGGCGGTGATCCCGGCTCCGCGAGTCGGCGCCGTCGGCGCCCTCGCCGTTCCAACCCCTCGCCCCCGGCGACGACTTGACCAACCCCTTGCCGCACGTTGGTCACTTGATCGTCGCCCACCCCTGACGCCCCCCATCGCCTCGAGCGGAGAGTGATCCGTGGCCCGTGCGCTGTCGGCACATCGAACACGTCGTCATGCTGATGCAGGAGAACCAGTCGTTCGACCACTGCTTCGGCGCCCTCTCGGGTGTCCGAGGCTTCGGTGACCCGCACGCGCTGCGGCTCGACGACGGGCGGTCCGTCTTCCACCAGCCGGACGCCGTGAACCCGTCCACCAGCCACGCCTGGTCCGTGCGGCACCGGACCTGGAACGGCGGCAAGACGGACCAGTGGCTGCCCGCCGACCGCAAGGCCGACCGGCGTCAACGGCCCGTACGTGAGGGGCTATTGCACGCGCCAGAACAGCCCAAGATCGAGGCGAGCGCGTCCACCCTGCCAAGCACGCCCGACGAGTACGTCCAGGGACTCCCCAACGGCGGTGACATCCGGGTGTCCGCCATCATCGTCTAGCCCTGGACGGTGGGCGTCTGGGTCGCCTCCGAGGCTTTTGAACACGGCGGAGCAGCCGGAGAAGGCGAAGGAAGAGGTGGCAACGTTGCCCAAGCCCCAGCCCACCCCGCCGGCTTGTGGGAGCGCTCCCAAGTCGGCAGGATGCTGCGGTGACCTCGACTCCCGCCATCCGCCCCTACCGCCCCGAGGACCGCGAGGCCCTCGACGACATCTGCGTCCGCACCGCGCACAACGGCGAGGACAGCCGACCGGTCTACGCGGACCCCTCGATCTTCCCGGCGACCTTCGCGGCCCCCTACGTCCATCTGGAACCGGAGCTGGCGTTCGTCCTCGACGACGGCCTCGGTCATGCGGTCGGGTACATCCTCGGCACTGCCGACACCCCGCGTTTCGTCGCGGAGTTCCGCACCAAGTGGCTGCCCCTGGTCGCCGACCGCCACCCGGAGCCCGCCGGGCCGCCACGGACTCCGGACGAGGCGATGATCCCCCTGCTGCACCATCCCGAGCGGATGCTCGTCCCCGAGGTCGCCGCCTACCCCGCCCACCTGCACATCGACCTGCTCCCCGACTGGCAGGGCCACGGCCACGGCCGTGCTCTGATGCGCGCCTTCCTGCAAGCCCTCCACGACCGGGGCGTTCCGGCGGTCCACCTCTCCATGGTCACCGCCAACACGCCGGCCAGGGCCTTCTACGACCGTCTCGGCTTCCATGAGATCGAGGTGCCGGACCCGGGACCGGTCACCTATCTCGGGCGTACGACAGGGGACTCGGAGGCGTTGTGAGCTGCCCCGGCCTCAGATCCAGGTGTCCAGCCACATCCGGGCGTGCCAGTCCGAGTACGGGATCACCTGGCCCGTGTACAGGGGGAAGAAGTAGATGAAGTTCCAGGCGATGAGCAGCACCAGCGCCCCCGCGGCCACCGCGCCCCGCACCCGGCGCGCCTCGCTCGCCCCCGGCGGTCCGAGCAGAGCGCCGAGCAGCATCGCGACGGCCAGGCACAGGTAGGGGACGAACGCGACGGCGTAGAAGGAGAAGATCGTCCGGTCCTGGTAGTTGAACCACGGGAGATAGCCGGCCGCCACCGCGCACAGCACCGCCCCCGCCCGCCAGTCGCGGCGCAGCGCCCACCGGAAGAGCAGATAGACGAGGGCGGCGCACGCCGTCCACCACAGCAGCGGAGTGCCCAGCGCGAGGATCTCCTGCGAGCACGGGGTGGCGCTGTGACAGCCCTGCCGGCCTGGTTTGGGGGACTGGTAGTAGAACGACACGGGTCGGCCGAGGACCAGCCAGCTCCATGGATTGGACTGGTAGCGGTGCGGGGTGTGCAGACCCACGTTGAACTGGTAGACGGCGTGCTCGTAGTGCCACAGGCCGCGCAGCGGGGCCGGAATCCACGCCCAGGTGCCGCCGCGGCCGTCCGCCCAGTGACGGGCGTACCCCTTGTCGGACAGGAACCATCCCGTCCACGTCGCCAGATACGTCAGCAGGGCGACCGGCACCAGGGACAGCACCGACCAGCCCAGGTCCCTGCGCAGCACCGCCCGGTACGGGAACCACGCCCCGGCCACCCGACGAGAGCCCACGTCCCACAGGACGGTCAGGGCGGTGAAGAAGACCAGGAAGTACAGGCCGTTCCACTTGCTCGCCGCGGCCAGGCCCAGGCAGACGCCGGCCGCGATCCGCCAGGGGCGCGGACCCATGCCCGTACGGGTGCCGGCGTCGTGGTCGGGCCGGGCGAAGCCGTCTGCGTCGACGGGGAGGGCGGCCGCGAGGCGGGCCCGTGCCCGGTCGCGGTCGACGAGGAGACAGCCGAACGCCGCCAGGGTGAAGAACATGACGACCAGGTCGAGCAGGGCGGTGCGGCTCATCACATAGTGCAGACCG
The DNA here is from genome assembly GCF_053596855.1 of Streptomyces sp. NPDC001617. NCBI lineage: Bacteria > Bacillati > Actinomycetota > Actinomycetes > Kitasatosporales > Streptomycetaceae > Streptomyces > Streptomyces sp. NPDC001617. Next base: position 3,006 of record NZ_JBSFHA010000007.1, on the reverse strand, counting down.
TCGACGGCCAGCAGCGTCCCGGCCAGACAGCCGAGCGCCGTCGAGCGGAAGAGCCGGCGCCCTATTCGGCACAGCATCAGAACCGACAGCGTGCCGAGCGTCGCCGTCATGAACCGCCAGCCGAACGGGTCGAGGCCGAACATCGCCTCCCCGACGGCGATCACCCACTTGCCCATCGGCGGATGCGCGACGAAGGCGCCGGGGTCGGAGAGCGAGATCACCTGGGGGTGGGCGAGGATCTGCGGGTCGGCGATCTTGCGGTCCGGCCAGGTGCCCTCGTAGCCGAGCCGCAGCATCGACCAGGCGTCCTTGGCGTAGTACGTCTCGTCGAAGACGACCGCCCGCGGACTGCCCAGCCGCCAGAACCGCAGCGCCCCGGCGAACACGGCGACGAGGATCGGCCCCAGCCAGCCCATCGCCCCGGCCACCCGGTCCGCCGGCCAAGGCCCTCTGCCCATCAACGCCAGCAGGCGGGGCGCCGGTTGCGGGAAGGGCGGGACCAGACGCTCGCGGGTGTCGGTACGCGGACGCGCGACATGACCGAAGCGCTGCAGCCGGCCGGCCCAGGAGGAGGGGTCGGGCACCGCGGTCGACCGCGCGTCCTCGTCGACGCCGTGCCGGGTGGAGGTGTTACTCGTCACCGGCTCATCGTAGGGAACGCCCGTACGAGCCGCGGCGATCTTTCGAGACGGACCTGTCGAGCACCTTCTGGTTCAGCGGGCGCGTGATCTCACGCCCCACCCTGATCGTCGTCAGCGGCCGGCCCGGAACGGGACGAGATCAAGGAGGGCATGGTCCACGCGACCCCGGAATGCGTGCCGGGCCCTCAGGACGAGCTGAGTCTGCGCACCCTGCCCACCGTTCACGGCGAGGGCCGTGGTGATCTCGACGCCCTTGGCCCGTTCGTGGTGAAGTGCGGTACGTCGCCCCGCCCGAGCTCTTCTCGACGGCTTCCGCCGTCCAGACCTCGGCGATGGCGAACGTGACAGGGAGTTCACAGGCCGAGCCCGCAGCCCCGATCGTCCCGCCCCTCTCGGCGACCTGGGTGCCGCCCCCGGACGGGTCTGCCGCCGCCGCGGCGCTCGCCGGCGTCGTCTCCTCCGACGCCTCCGCGCAGCCCGTCAGCACCCCCCAGCAAAGCCGCGTGCTACCAGCCCCGTCGTGTGTTCCTCGCTCGGACCGGCATCTCCGGGTCTCCCGTCGATCAGGCCGGACACGGTATCCGAGTGCGACGGCCGCGCCGGTGGCGCATGATGAGCGGATGACTTCGGCGGCCTTCGACCACTACTGTCGCGCAATCGTCACCCAGGCCGACCTGCTCATCCGCCGGACCAAGGGCGCGGACACGTCCACGCCGGTGCCCACCTGCCCGGGCTGGGACCTCGGCCGACTGCTGCGGCACGTGGGCGGGGACCACCGGTGGGCGGAGGAGATCGTACGGACACGAGCCACCGAACCCACTTCCGACGACTCGGTCGACGACCCGGACTTCTACGCCCAGTTGGACGGCGACGCGCTCGGCCCCTGGCTCGGTGAGGGCGCCACGGCCCTCGCCGCCGCCCTGCGCGAGGCCGGGCCCGATCTGCGGGTGTGGACGCCCAGCGACGCCGAGTCGATCGAACAGACCACGCTGTTCTGGGCCCGGAGGATGACGCACGAGACGGTCGTCCACCGCGCCGACGCGGTACTGGCGACCGGCGGGCGGTTCACGCTCGACGACACCCTCGCGGTCGACGCGGTCGAGGAGTGGCTGGAATTCGCGACGGTCCCCGAGGCGTACGAGCCCGGGCCGGACGCATCCGGCCTGCTCGGCCCCGGTCGCACACTCCGGTTCGACTCGGCCGGGGCCGGGCGGTGGTTCGTCGATCTCCGCGGCGAACGGCCCGTCTGGCGCACCGGAGGTGAGGAGGAGGCCGCCGTGACCGTGTGCGGACCGGTGACGGACCTCCTCCTCTTCCTCTACCGCCGCCCGACAACCGCCGTGGTGACCCGGGGCGACACGGCCCTGCTCGACCTGTGGCTGACCCGCACCGGCTTCTGGCTGGAGGCCTAGCGGCGCGGGCTTCGCCCTCGTGACCGGGACAGGCGGCCCCGCCCCTGGACGAGCCTCTGGACGCGATGCCGTTGCTTTACTGGATGGGGGGAAAGCCTGTTATGTGGATTACCTGTAGAGTCCGAATTATCGTGAGAATGCACTTTTTCTGACGGCTCGACCCGAGTTCATGGGCCAGACCCCAGGAACCGGGCAACGCGGCGCCGGGCGCGATGTTGATGACGCCGACCTTGTCGTCGGCCGAGCCGCCCGTCGCCCAGGCGTCCAGCTCGGTGCGGTTCCAGGTCCGCGTGATGATCACGTCGATCTTGTACTGGGCCAGCAGCCCGGCCTCCGGGGTGAACTTCATCGTGTTCACGTAGTAGGCGTACAGGCTCTCCAGCTGGGCGAGGATGTCGTCGGGGTCGAACCGGTAGTCCGCCGGCGCGGACTTCGGGTCCGTGCCCGACTTCTCGCCCCACAGAAGGATGAAGTTCGCGGATTCCCTGGTGCGGTTCTGGGCCCAGGGAACCTCGCCGGTCGCGGCCCAACTGGGCGGAATGTAGACGCTCTTGGCCGCTGCCGCGGTCGGCGCGACAGAGGGTGCCGCCGGGTGTGCGGGGGCGACGCCGAGTGCCGCGGCCAGCGCCCAGAGGGCGAGCACGACGGCTGTCCGACGTGCGCATCTCAGCAGTAAGGATGCGGTGACCTGCAGGTGGGGGCCTCCGTTCGACGAAGGATTCGACTCCGGGTCCCTGACGGAGCTGCGCCATGGTGGCATGGGAGCGCTCCCATTTCCAGACAACAACCGTCCCGTTCGGCACTGTTGACACCACGGGTCAGTTCTCTAGTGTGCTGCGCCAGAAATCCTGAGGGTTAGTAAGTACCCTGTTGTCATGTCGCATTCGGGACCGTCTGCTGTGGCGATCACGTTGTCCGAGGCTGAGCGTGTCGAGTTGGTGCGCCGGACGGAA